>JBLHNZ010000084.1:0-11596 GCA_047623245.1 Oceanicoccus sp.
CTGCGCGCTGGGCTCGTTTCTGTGGGGGCTTTAAAGTAGGGAATACCGGTAATGAGAGTGGCATTATTCTCGCTCGCTTGAGCTGCCATATCGTCAAGAAATACCTGAGCATTGTGATAGTAGCCAGGAACAGCGCCTTCGGGCCAAATAACAATATCGTGATTGGCCCAGAGGGGGCCACTACTATCGCTGTATTGTTTTAAGGTTTTCCGGTAGTTATCTTTACTCCATTTTATATGTTGGGAAATATTCGCTTGCACCATCGCAATTCTTACTAGCGCTTGAGTATTTTTCGTCGTTACCCAATTTACCTGGCTTAATATCGCTCCGCCGCACCACAAGCTTAATCCTATTATCAAATGACTCGAGGTGATTTTTTTCTGGATGACGGCATGGGCAATTATCGCTCCAGTGTAGGCAACGATGAAACTGATACACCACACCCCACCTACTGGCCCCCACCCAGCCAACCAAGTGTCGATATGACCATAGCCTAAATAAATCCATGGGAATCCGGTTAATAGCCAACTCCTTAACCACTCACTCAATACGATAACTGCAGCAAAACCTAGCGTTCTGCCACCTAGATGATCCCGTATCCACCGTACGTAGCAGTAAGCACTTATTGAAGACAATAAGGCGAGGCCACCACTAAATAATGCTGTTAAGAGAATCGCAAGCGGGATTGGTGCATAACCGTAGACATGAATACTTACGTAAACCCATGAGGCGCCGCTGCCAAACATTCCCAAACCATAAAAAAAACCGCATTTGGCGGCCTGATTCTGACTTAAATCGTTGAGTAGCCAGGCAAATAAAGCAAGGCTTAGAATTCCGAGCGGCCAGATATCAAAAGGCGCAAGAGATAGCGTTACTAATGTACCTGCGATCAAGGCAAGCGCAAAGCTGGGCCACCCCGATTTGAGTCCCCCGAATAATTTTTTCGATTTTATTTGGTCTCCAAGTGAGGAGGCTGATGTTTTTGGCATTGTTTTTTTTGCTATATTATTAAAAGTGCTATTAGCGAAAATGAAACAGGGCATCGATCAACATTTGGTGCTTATCAGCAAGTGATTCACCTAGGTACGACGATTATTATGGGGTGAGAAGAGGTTAGTCTTCGATGGCTGACATCCGCAATAAATGAACTTGGCGGTTATCTGCATTCAGAACCTTGAATTCAAATCCATTGATTGTTGTGACTTCGTTACGCCGGGGTAAATGGCCAAACTTTTGCAGTATAATTCCTCCAATGGTGTCAAATTCATCATCATTTATATTGGTATCAAATTCTTCGTTGAAATCTTCGATTGGCGTAAGTGCCTTGATGATGTAGTCGTTTTCTGTCAGTTTTTTTATAAATGCATCGGGTTCAACATCGTGCTCATCTTCAATTTCGCCTACTATTTCTTCTAGCACGTCCTCTATTGTTACCAGTCCTGCCACTCCGCCGTACTCGTCAATCACAATTGCCATGTGATTGCGTTTTTCGCGGAATTCGCGCAAGAGAACATTGAGTCGCTTGCTCTCAGGTACAACCGTTGCCGGTCGAATTAGCGATGCAATATTAAATTGCTCCGGGCCTTTCTGCAGGATTTGGGGGAGTAAATCTTTTGCGAGTAATATGCCTAAGACTTTGTCTGTATTTTCCCCGATAACGGGGTAGCGCGAATGGGCACTATCGATAATCAGTGGTAGTAGATCTCCGAGAGGTTGCGCTAAATCTATCACCTTCATTTGTGTGCGAGGGATCATAATCTCTCGAGCTTGCATCTCTGAGACTTTCATTGCGCCGTCAATGATACTTATAGCATCGTTGTCAATCACTTCATTATTTTTTGCGACTTCAAGGATTACCATTAAATCTTGTCGCGATTTAGGCTCCGACGTAAAGGCGTGAGCTATTTTTTCGATCCAGGTTTTATCATCTGGGTCTGTACTTAATCGGTCTTCATTCATGGCTTTAGAATTTTATCCTGTTCTTTTGCGTGTTTGGTGGCATTCATCTCGGATTAAGGGCCGGTAATGTACGGATTGGGGATATTCAACTTATCCAATAATTCAATTTCCAAGTTTTCCATAATCTCTGCTTGACCATCACTAATGTGGTCATAGCCCAATAAGTGTAGGGTGCCGTGAATCGTCATATGAGCCCAGTGGGATTGACTGGGTTTTCCTTGTTCGATGGCTTCTTTTTCTACCACGGGTGCACAAATCACCAGATCACCAAGCATTGGAATGTCCATATAGTCGGGAATGTCCGCGGGAAAAGATAGAACATTGGTTGGGCTTTTTTTTGCTCGATAGTTGAAGTTCAGTTCAGTGATTTCGTTCTCGTCGACAATTCGAATACAAACATCAGCATTTTCCGCGTGCTGGCCGATCGCTAAAGCTACCCAGTACTCTATATCACTAAGAGTAGGAAGATGGGGGCTGTCAGTTGCAATTTGTACGTCCAGGCTAAGATTCATGAGGGCTATGTATCACTGCTGGTTATTATCTCGGCTTCGATTATCGAGAGATGAAGTCTCGTTTTCGATGAGCTCATAGGCGTCGACAATTCGCTGTACAATGGGATGTCGAACGACATCTTTAGATTGAAAATAGGTGAAGCTAATGCCTTCAACATTGTCAAGAATTTTGATGGCATGGGTTAAGCCAGACTGCATGCCTCGCGGTAAATCGATCTGCGTTGCATCCCCTGTTATTACGGCCGTAGAACCAAAACCTATTCGGGTCAAAAACATTTTCATTTGTTCTTTGGTCGTGTTTTGAGCTTCATCGAGAATGATAAACGAATCGTTTAACGTTCTACCCCTCATAAACGCCAGAGGAGCAATTTCGATTACGTTTCTTTCGATCATTTTGGTGACGGTTTCAACGCCGAGCATTTCATAAAGGGCGTCGTAAAGCGGTCGTAAGTAGGGGTCGATTTTTTGCGCCAGATCACCGGGCAAAAACCCGAGTTTTTCACCGGCTTCTACAGCGGGTCTAACGAGTAATATCCTTTGAACTTCATCATTCATGACTGCCTGGACGGCGCATGCAACGGCCAAATACGTTTTCCCGGTACCTGCCGGCCCAACGCCGAAATTTATATCGTGGTTCATTACAGCGCGGGTATAGCCTTGCTGATTTTTTCCTCTAGGCTTAATGGTCATTTTTTTGGTGTGTATGATTGAAATGGGCTCTACGAGATTTGAATTGTACGATTCTTGCATTGACGTCAATCCTGATTCCTGCAAGTTCAAGTGAATAGATTCAGGGTTTATGGTCACTCCGTCCAATGCGTCTTGATACATTTTTTTCAGCAACGCATTGGTGGAGGCAATGGCCTCTTGATTTCCGGAAATTTCGAATTTGTTGCTGCGGTTTTTGATACTGACGGCCAAGCGCTGTTCTATCTGCCGGAAATGTTCGTCAAATTGGCCGGATAAAATGGCGAGTGCACGAGAGTCGTTTGGCTCCAAGCTTAAAGTACGTGTAACGCTTGAAGTCTTCGCGGAGTCGGAAGTAGTACTAGATGTCGTTTTCAAATTTAATCAATTAGACCATTACGATGAGTAGTTGATGTAGTTAGCCTCTTTACATGTGCCTATTCGCCAAGCATATACCGATTGTGGCTCATGTAAAGCTATTCAGGCAGGGATTTGCTTCGAATATGGTTTAATAATTCATTAAATTAGTGATCCTCGCAAGGAGTTAGGAAGTGCTTCGGTGATATTGACGGTGGAAAAATTGCCGATAAGTGATTGATCTTTACTCGAAAAATTAACGACACGGTTGTTTTCTGTCCGCCCCTGAAGTTGCCCTGGGTCTTTTTTGGAAACGCCAGTCACTAATATCCGTTCTTCATTGCCAACCATCTGGCGGCTTATCTGTTGTGCTTGCTGGTTTATAAGGCGCTGTAGCGCTTGTAGTCGTTCTTTCTTAACAGATTCTGGTGTGTCGTCATCGAGTTCGGAGGCTGGAGTACCTGGCCTCGCGCTATAAATGAAGCTAAAAGATAAGTCAAAACCAATCTCAGCAATCAAATGCATGGTGTCTTGGAAGTCATCCTCGGTCTCGCCTGGAAAACCGATAATGAAATCCGATGAGAAGCTGATGTTGGGTCTGATTTCACGAAGTCGATGTAGCTTGGCTGTGTATTCGCTGCGGTTATGTCCGCGTTTCATGGCAGCCAAAATGCGATCTGAGCCGCTTTGCACGGGAAGGTGCAAGTGATCGACTAGTTCCGGAATTTCCGCATAAGCTTGGATTAACTCGTCGCTAAATTCAACGGGGTGTGATGTTGTATATCGAATGCGCTCAATGCCTGGAATGGCAGCAACAAAACTCAGAAGCTCAGGAAATTCGATCACTTCTCCCTGATAGTTTTCGCCCCTGTATGCGTTAACATTCTGCCCTAGAAGGTTTACTTCCTTCACGCCCTTGGCAGATAAACTAGCGATTTCAGCGATGACATCATCAAAGGGTCGGCTAACTTCTTCGCCTCGAGTGTAAGGGACAACACAAAATGTACAATATTTGGAGCAGCCTTCCATTATCGACACAAATGCGCTCGGTCCATCGACAGAAGGCTCGGGTAAGGAGTCAAACTTCTCAATTTCAGGGAACGTGATGTCGATCAAAACCGGGCCATTGGGTTTTTTGTCGTCGATCATCCCTGGGACTCTGTGTAATGTTTGCGGGCCAAATATCAGGTCGACAAAGGGGGCTCTTTTTCCAATTGCACCGCCTTCTTGGCTGGCTACACACCCGCCAACTCCAATGATCACGTCGGGGTTACTCTCTTTGAGGTGCTTCCATCGGCCTAATTGATGAAAAACTTTTTCTTGTGCTCTTTCGCGGATAGAGCAGGTATTAAGGAGCAAAACGTCTGCTTCATCCGGGTTGTCAGTCGTGACGAGGCCGTGGCTAACCCCGAGCAAATCTTGAAGCCGATCAGAGTCGTATTCATTCATTTGGCAGCCATGCGTTTTAATATAGAGCTTTTTGGGTTTAGTTGAACCCAATTTTCCCGCATCTATCTCGCTGATCTCGGTGGCTTGCGTCTCTATCGGCGTAGCAAAATCTGTCATTTCTATCTGAACCCTGTCGTTGTAATCTGCGGTCGAAATTGGACTCGCAGGTCGAGCTAAAAATCGCGATTACCATTATACAGTAAAGTATGAAAGCAGGGTATTTATTGAACGCACTGTGTTAAAATGCGCGATCGTGTCGATTTGACTCGGGATTACCATTTTTTCACTGCAAAATGAAAGGTTAAGCACTTCATGTCCGAGACTACTCCCATTTATAAAATCATTTTCCTTAATCAGAATAAGGTGTATGAGCTCTATGCAAAAGCAATATATCAAAGCGAAATGTACGGTTTCATAGAGGCAGAAGAATTTGTTTTTGGTGCCCGCAGTCAAATGATTGTCGATCCTGGAGAAGAAAAGCTAAAAAGCGAGTTCAGCGGCGTTTCCCGCTCATATATTCCTTTACATTCAATTATTCGTATCGACGAAGTCGAGAAAGAGGGAGTGGGTAAAATCGTTGACGCCACCGGCGGGAGCAACATATCACCTTTTCCTTTGCCTGGAGGCGCACGTCCCGCAAATGGCGGTAAGGATTAGCGAGCACCGATACGTGAAATGTCCATGTTAGGTACCGTTGAATAGGTATCACATGCACGGATAAGTTGCTTGTAGTCGCACTCCGGTGAAAAGCAGGAAAGGCATAATAGTTTTGGTTTTTTGATCGGTCGATCAAGCTATCCAAGAGACGTTCGGTGTGAGGAATGATATTGTATTATTGATTTTCGGTGCACTTTCCTGGCCAGTGCACCTTAAGTTTATGTCCGTATACTTCGTCGCTAGCTAGGTATTGAGTTTTTGTCTTATTGATGCCAGTTGTACGCAAACGACAAATACCTCCATAGCCTTTTCTATCTCGGTAACACTTGGGAAGGTTGGTGCAAGACGAATGTTATTATCATTGGGGTCATTTCCATAGGGGAATGTGGCTCCGGCTGGTGTTAGTTTTACGCCGACATCAGCTGCCAGCTTGACAATTTCTCGCGCTAGGTGCGGTAAACTATTGAATGAAACAAAGTAGCCGCCTTGAGGTGTTGTCCAGTCACCCATACCCGCATCTCCGAGTGATTCCTGTAATTGTTTTAATACTGCGTCAAATCGTGGCTTAATAATCTCAGCATGTTTCTTCATGTGGCTGTTTAGATTTGGGCGATCTACTAGAAATTTCACATGGCGTAATTGATTTATTTTGTCTGGGCCTATGGTCGAATAGCCTAAGCTGTTCTTCAGCCCTGCCAGGTTGGTTGAAGACCCTCCTAAAAAGGCGACGCCCGCTCCGGCGAGCGTAACTTTTGAGGTGGAGCCAAAAATAAGAATGTTGTTTTCTGTGCCTTCTTCCCGGCAATAATCCATTACGTTTGCAAGTTCCGGTGCGTTTTCTTCGAAAGCGTGGACGGCGTAGGCGTTATCCCAAAACACTAAAAAATTGGAGCCGGCAACATGGCCGAGCTTAGCAATTCGCGACACAGTATCATTGGAATAAACAATGCCAGTAGGGTTCGAAAACCTCGGGACGCACCAGATCCCCTTTATGCTAGGGTCTGCTTTTACTAACCGTTCCACCTCGTCCATGTCGGGACCTTCATCGGTCATGGTAACCGGAATTAACTCGATACCTAAGTGCTCGCACACTGCAAAATGTCGGTCATAGCCAGGGACAGGCGCTATAAATTTTACCGACTTGCCCTCGCGAGACCATGCGCTGTCGGAACCTGATAAACCGTGATGAAGCGCGGTATGTGCCGAAAAGTACATAAGTGCCAAGCTGGCATTTCCGCCAATTATCATTTCTTCAGGGTTCAGGCCGATGACGTCGGAAAATAATTCCTTTGCTTCCGGAATCCCATCTAGCCCACCATAATTACGTAGGTCTGCACCGTTATTGTCAGTGTAGTTGCCCTTTAAAATACCGTCTAATTCGTTAGAAAGGTCTAGTTGCGCCGTATTGGGCTTTCCCCGCGTTAAATCTAGGTTAAGATTTTCGTCCCTAAATATTCCGTACTTTTCGTTAAGCAAAATTTCTTGTTCGCGTAGCAGTTCGGGAGTCGCTTGATTCAGGTGCACTGTAATATCCTCATTGAAGTCATACGGCCATTTCCCGTCGGATTTGGGAGTAGATTATAGGTCGGATTATACCCACAATGAAGCTGAATTGAACATCCAGTTCGGGATTAAATCGAACTTAGTGTCCGATCCTCCCTATACCGTGCGATTTGATGACGCTTCAGCGTTTTGAGTGGTTGGCCTCGGGATGAGTTGTTATAAGTATGTCATTTTTGGCAGCAAGCAAATTTTCACGGGATTACAATTCATTTTAGCAAAGGGTAAGCCGGCGACGTGTTCTATTTGTGGCATTCGGTGGCGACCGGTCTGCCGATAGTTCTCTCCTCATCATTACTTGGAATATTCCGCGACCAAAATTTTAACTTGAGCGAGTGCTAGCTCTGAAGCGTCTATGATTTGAAAACCCGCCCAATAGCGCTGAAAATTTTCGGCTTTTTTACACCATAGGCCATCCACTCCCAAACTGATAATGTTACTTCCGTTAATTTCTTCCGGGAGTCTTAAGGATAGTTGGAAAATCGAGTGAGTTGGAATTGCTTGACTAGTGATGGCCATCATACCTTCGGTCGTCAAATTGATAAGCTCTCCAAATTCACCGCCGTTTATTACATCGTCTATAACGATAGATTGGCTTAATTCCTTTCGTTCAAGCCTTCTATCTATATTGTCAGACATGATGTTTCCTTTTGGTTTCGAATAAAGTAATTGTATTTTACGTCTAATTGTCTTTGGATTGTTTCTTTTCTAATTGCTCTAACGCTCTTTCCATCGCTTTTTCAAAGAAAGGTTTTTGTTTGGCTCGATTATAAACTCTTACTTCCCCCGAGCGCATTTCAGAAGCGAGTTGTTCCGCGCTCTTTAGTGCGACCTGCTGACCTATACTGTTTACAAACATGAAATGCAAAGTGTGGTTGTTCATCCAAGCAAGTTTTGCACGAAGTGGATTCGTCGACTTGGCATTGAAATCAAACCAGACACCGGGTTTTAGTGTCTTTAACTTCATTACGAGAGCGTCATTTTTGGCAAGCTTTGTTCCGTGTTTAGATATGTCAATTTGCTCAATATCGGTAACTATAGGCTCGATCACTGTCGTATTGATTGTAGTCTCGACTGATGAGCTTCTTTCGTTATGTAGGGCTTGTAACAAGACGATCCCTTGATTGTTGTCGTACCCTACCATGTCAAACCCCGCGTATAAAATCGGAGGAAGAGATAGCTGTAGTTCTTGAACGCGTTTTTTTGCATGGAAGTCTTTTTTTATGTCGTGAGGTTGGCAATACCACAGTATGTCGTCCACTACCTGGGTTGCCTGTTTCCACTGGTCGCTGCGTGATCCATAACGTAAAAGGTTAAAAGACAAAAAGTTGGCCCAAGGTTCAAAGAGTAATGTCTTAATAGGGGAGGGAAGTATTATTTCGCCGGTTTTCGTTTTTAAGTAAGTCTCAATCTTTAGTCGAATCTCTTTTAGTTTGGTTTCGCCTTGTGCAGCCTGCATCGAACGCTTTTCAGTTAATTGACTCCTTCTAGAGTACTGGCGGAGGTAGCTGTTGAATTCGAAGGCCAGCTCCGAAAACAGGCGGACGTCATCATTGTATTCGTCCAATAATCGCTGAACAACCGATTTTATTTTTTGAAAAACTTCCCCTTTGTTTTTTTCTGATGGAGCAATACTGTACTCGCCGGCGGCAACGAGGCTATTGAGTAATTGCCGAGCAGGATGCTCGGGACGATCGAAAAATTCTTTATCCTGCAGCGCGATCTTGAGAAATGGCGTGTGTAGATAGCTGAGCAATGTTTTTATAGTATCTGGAAGCTGTTGTTCGTCGAGCATGAATTCGAACAGCAAGCCGACAATAATTATGGCGTTTGCGTCGATGTCATCGCTTTTTTCTGCCTCTTTCTCTGCTTGAACCTGAAAAGCCGCGGCGTTGCTTTCGGCAACGGCTGTTGGTGTTTGCATTGAAAGCAGTGCTGATCCAGCGTTGTTCTGTAATTGTTGAATTTCAGCAATAATTTGTCTGGCGGGCAGCGACGCCGCACCGTTAGTGTTCCCTTGTGGGTTCCGTGCGTTCAGTTGAGCTTGTAAAGTTCTGATAGCTTGGATGAGTTTTATCTGGTTTTGTATTGATGCTTGGCTGTTGTTAACCTGAAACGCTTTAGCTAGATCGCCAGCATTTTTTGTTGCTTGTTCTAGAGGGAACTCATTATTTGCGCTATAGACTGACTCGTTCTCACGACTCTTTTTTACGATAAATCCAAGGTTGGGCAGAAGGCCTTGGTTGATGAATTCGTCGTTAAGTAGTTCAAACAAATCGCGCAGCTTACTCATAAAGCAGAATTCGAAAACCTTAAAAACGACAACTTTCACTTTATCGTCTAAAGTGATCTCCGAAAGAGCGTATTGTATCGCCTCAGCGAAAACCGCTGGGCAAAAAGGGTTTTCTTGTTCATTGGTTATCTTACCACCTCGCAACACTGATAAACGCTGATTCAAAGCATATAACAGTTCAGCGCAGTTAGTACTGGCTCTGCGGCTCATTGTTGCAATTGCCAGAGCCTCTTCCAGTTCATTTTTGTCAACCAGGGCCAAGGTGTCTGTTTTGGTAAATTCTGGAGCGACGTTAAAGTCTGTGGATGTCTGGAGGCCTGCTTTAAAGTTGTCGAAAGCGTGGGATAAGTGTTCAAAAAATAGTGCGTCGATAATAGCTCTATTATCGTTGATCTCGAATCGCACCTGAAAGCAACGAGCTTGGTCAGTGTTATTGGCGGAGTTTTGCGCGAGCTTAAATAAGCGTTCATCAAGTAATTCGAAGTAACTCTTCATTGGCCCTTTGGCCCATCGAATGATTAGTTGAAGGCCTGTGTTTACGATGCGGTCTTTCTTTAGATCGTTTTGTGGTTTTTTTGCATCATTCATAAATCACATAAACCCTTGCCCGCGGTTTCATCGGCTAAATCCTGCCGGTGTCTAAGAGTGTCGATCCGCTGTCGTGGCTTGAGGAGAAGTTCTGGTTCTCTGCGCCAATTGTACCGTACAATTGCTCATTAAAAGTACTGTCAAGTGAGCTTTGCCAAGAATAATAGTACAATTCTGAAAAATTTATGAGTGCGAGGTGTCGGCCACTGTCGATGGGGGAACCACCAGAATCACTTTTTTTCGGCCTCATTCAGTTGTTAGCTTTATACTCGTTATGCTGAAGTGACTCATCATTATCTTCCCAGTCTTGCGTTCGGAATCGGAAAAACTTAAGTTTGGGTGGGCAAGCGGCGTGTGTATCTATGATTTAATCACGGCGGATTGTATTAGGTATACTTAGCGGCAGTTTATCCTAATGACTGGATAAGTGACGTTTACAGGTTAACGGAGAGTAGCGAGTGAGTCGAAAATGTCGCGCCGGGCTTTGGTGGGTTCGCTCAAAAGCCGTTTCTGTTTTTATTTGTTGGTGAGTGGTGTTCTCGCAATTTTGATTTGGCTGTTCACTAGGACGCTTACTTTGACTTATACGCTTCTTTCCATTGCGCGTAGTCAGTAGTAATACTGGCAATTGCAGTTTCGTCAAACGGTAGGAGGCCGCTTACCAACATTCGTTTTTCGCCGTTGCCAATAACTTCATTGTGACTCTTTAGCTTAAAGGCCAGACAGATATTGGCTCGCTTTCCTTCGGTTTGGATGCTGGTCTTGTCCCGATCAAATTCGAGGCTAATGTCCTTCAAATCGAGTCGGAGAAGGTCAATGGACATGCTTTGGTACATTACCATTGGGCGCTTAGGGTTAATCATGCACGCTTTGCTTTTTAATAGTGGGATTAGAATATGCGGAAAAGTCTGGCCCGAGAAGGCGACGTAGTTATTGATAAGCGTGTTTATTAATGAGCTGTCTTTTGATGTCTCTCCATCGCGGTCTATGCTGAGATAGTTCTTGCTATTTTCACCAGTGATAAGCAGTTGTGGCGAATCCTTGGGAAAGTTTAAGGTGACGTCATCGGTAACCATACCAGCAAAAGTAAAATTCATGTGCTCGCTGAGCCCATATTTCGTCAGCACAATTGAAAATAACAGATCGCCCGGCACGCAAAATCGTTTAGCGTTAATGTCGTGCAAAGGATTAAAATCGTCGGCGACTTTTTTTGCAAAGTCACTGGCTTGCTGGCGTGTAAAGGCGATTTTATTGTTTTCTTCGGAATAGAATTGGCTGATTGTCATTATTTAATTCTGGCGATTGATGGGCAGAGGTCCATTCTACCAGTGCCGGCATTGAAGTAGTAGTTCTAGGTTATCTGTAATTGAAATCACGGGTCGAGTAGGGCCGCAGAAGGCTTTGTTGAAGGCTTTACGTTTTGGTGGGCCGGTCTGTGTTAGAGGGCTTGAGCAATTCTGATATTGCGGTTATGCTCTAGTTGTAGCTGTCAGTTGCCAAAATTCAGACGTGGTTCTCACTTCTTATATAACAA
>JBLHNZ010000085.1:0-11572 GCA_047623245.1 Oceanicoccus sp.
ATTTGTGAGGCAACGACCTTCAAAACATCATCGCCGACATCGTGGCCGTGGGTATCATTAAATTTTTTGAAGTGATCGACGTCCATCATTGCAATAACGTAATTGCGACCTAGCCCCCGTAATTTTTCGTTAAAGGCACGACGCCCCAGTAATCCAGTTAGATCATCGCGATAGGCCATTTCGAAAGAACTACGCAGCAGGCCAGCGACTAATGCGACACCTGCCATTGAAAACATAATTGTAGAAATTAACGGTCGATCGAAGAAAGCAAATGTCAAAAATACGAATACTATATTGGCAAATAGTGATGCTTCTGCCTCTGCATTGCGCCAAAAAAGGAATAGAAGTGCGGTTACGAGCGAGAAAAGAAACCACAAGCTTGCGTTGATTGATAAGACGTAACCCTCATACGGTTTTAAGCTAAAGAAAGCTTCGACTGCCTGAAATTCGAATTCGTTAAAATTGATGAACAGTAAATAACTAGCACCACAAAATAGAGGTGTTATCGACAGTGGTACTAAACCGTGGATATTCCATAGGCCTCTCTCTGGCAGGATGATGAGAATTAGTAGAGCGAGTGGGAGCAATAAACTAATCGTGAGAAATAGATGAAAATTGGTGGATTCAATGAGTGAGTTTTGTAAGTAGGTTTGAATAAACCAGAAGCTGCCTGCCATCAAGAGAGCTGCGGAAAAAAAGCGTGACCGATTAAAGTAATGTGCTAAACCTAAAACGAGCGCAAAAACCCCATAGGGAAGTAAGCCTATCAGCTGTAATTGTCCATCATTGATTAAGCTGGTTTTCCCGAGAGAGAGAACAGCGAGTATTAACAAAATCAGGGGAATCGATAATCGAAGTAATGGTTTGAATACTTGTGGCATTTGTTAGTTCAGAAATAGTGAGTTTGACGTCCATTATAGACCAGCTGAAACTTTATTATTGTTCCTTGATGCATAAACTCTATCAATTTAAATGCGGAAAAATACTCTTGAGGTAAAGCGCGATGCAGTTGCTACTAATATATCCAATCAAACTCACGGCTAATTAGTGCCCATCCAGAAATAGGCGGTTTTAAACGATGTCGTTGCGAGCGTTAGCGCGGCAATCTCCCACAGGCCGCTCCAATGCAGGAAATCATGTACACCCTGCATCATGAGATTGCCGCGCTTCGCTCGCAAAGACGAGTTTCTGGATGGGCACTAATTAGACCCACTAACGAAGACAGCTCGCCAAGGAGGCGAGCTGTCTTAATTCAAAAAGCGGATATTCCAGCACGGTTCTGTAATCAGGCTTCTATGATGAAAGAGGCTTCTCGCCCTGGTCTACTAACGTTATCCAGCTGATTTTGAAGTTGACTCTGTTCGGCCGACACACTATTGGCCTCAGCGGTAATCTTTTCATCTCTTTCACGTTCGGCCTCTTGGTTTAGCTCCGCTAAAACTTGGGGATTTGTCCGGCTAGGGTCCTGCGTTTGCTGTTGAGGCGCTTCCCGATTGTCGGTTCTGGTCTGCTGCTCTACTTTCTGAGGGGCTTCTACTGTAGTCTGTGCAACGTTATTTTGTTCTTTTTGGCTCTGTTGAGAGATATCCCTGTTCTCCAGTGCTGGTGCTTGCTGGTTCGTAGCAATACTGGGAATATCCATTATCTTGGCTCCGAGTCTGATCGATGGTGACGTTAACTTTAGTTTTCTCAAATATCATCATTTGATATTTACATTATAGATCATATTTTAAACAATTGCAGCGCAATTTGCACTGGTGAATTCAGACATTGAAGTCTGGGCTTCACGACATCTTGTTTTCGATTGTTATGCGATGGTTCCCGATTTCTTCAGTGCTTCTAAACGTTCTTTGTCTAGTCCCAATATCCCTGCTAAAACTTCGTCGTTATGACTTCCAAGTTTTGGTCCAGACCACTTGGTTTCTCCCGGTGTTGAATCTAGTTTGGGTAAAATCGCGGGGATTTTCAATGGCTTGCCGTCTATTTCAACACTTTCAAACATACCGCGAGCTTGATAGTGCGGGTCGGCGATCATGTCTTCTATATTATAAATGGGGCCTACTGGTACTCGTTCGCTCTCCAAAATATCAATGATGGTTCTGGAATCGTTATTTGCGCACCAATCTGCAAGGGCTTTGTCGATGGCTTCCTGATGAATTACTCTGCCAGAGTTGTTGGACAGTTCGGGGTTTTCCGCCATATCAACACGCCCAGCTGCTACCATTAACCTTTTAAATATTGACTCTCCGTTACCTCCGATAACCACATATTTGTTGTCGCGGCAACGGTATGTATTGGTCGGTACAATACCCGTTATCGTTGTGCCCGAAGGTTGCCGGATAATATTGGCGCCATCGTATTCGGGTACCACCGCTTCCATCAAATTGAACATAGACTCGTAAAGAGCGACGTCAATGACCTGACCTTCTCCCGTTTCGTTGTTGTTGCGCTCGATAATGGCTAGTGTTACGCCGAGAGCCGCGTGGATACCGGCAATTGTGTCACCAATGCTAAGATTGGGCCTTACTGGCGCCTCGTTTTCGAATCCATTGAGGTAGCGAAAACCACTGTAGCCTTCGCAAACCGAAGCAAAGCCCGGTTTACTTGCATTGGGGCCGGTCTGCCCGTATCCAGAGATGCGCGCGTAAATGATTCCAGGGTTGTTTTTTTTCACGTCATCGGGCCCCAGTTTCCACTCTTCCATTACGCCGGGACGAAAGTTTTCAATAACTACATCTGCAGTATCAATTAATTCCTTTACAAGCACTCGCCCCTCTGCAGATTTTAGGTCTATGGTGACTGATTTTTTGTTTCTTCCCAGGCTATGCCACCATAAAGAAGTCCCATTTTGTACCTCGCGCCAACCGCGGATAGGGTCGCCACCTTTCGGTGACTCGATTTTTATGACCTCTGCACCAAAATAAGCAAGCATAGAACCCGTAAAAGGACCTGCCAATAGCTGTCCCATTTCTATAACGCGAATGCCTTCGAGGGGGCGTTTACGAGTAGTCTTTTGTTGTGATGGCATAGTTAATTCCGATGGTTGTTCGTTCGTCGCCGATATCTACCCCGTTGTCTGATGTCGGGGAGGACCCATTTTTCAACGGTTGTATAGCTTAAGCTGCTGCCATTTGTAAACCACATGATGTCTGACGATTTATTTTAAGGCGCTTTGGCAGTCATTACTGCGCGTTTTGGCGCAGGGTATCCCTCGATCGTTTTACTGCTATCAGTTGGGTCTAAAAACTGTGTTAAAGAGTAGTATGACATCCATTCGGTGCTACGTTGTTCGTCAACACTGGTTGTCGTGACATCGACTAATTGAATATCCTTAAAGCCGATTTTTCTCAGCCACAAGCTTAGGGTTTTAATAGTAGGTAGAAACCATACGTTGCCCATACGCGCATAACGGCCCTCTGGAACGAGCGTTTCACCTTCTTCACCGTCGATAACCAAGGTTTCCAGCACTAATTCACCTCCTGAGCAAAGCGCGTTTCGAAGCTCTGCCAGATGATCGAAGGGTGATCTGCGATGGTAAAGGATGCCCATGGAAAATACCGTGTCAAAAAATTGCAGCTTAGCAGGCAGATCTTCGATGCCCAAAGGCAGCACGGTTACATGGTGGTCCTGAATATAGTGTTGAGCTGCAAAAAACTGTGTCACAAATAGGGGGGTGGGATCGATACCCACAACGAGAGCCGCGCCGGCGCCACGCATACGCCAGCAGTGATAGCCACTACCGCAGCCAACATCTAGAACTCTCTTGTTTTGAAGCGGTGTAATATGGTCCTTTAGTCTGTCCCACTTCCAGTCTGAGCGCCATTCGGTATCGACATAGACATCAAAAAATTTGAATGGGCCTTTGCGCCAGGGATGCAAGCCTTTTAACAGTTCGGTAAAAGCCGAGATTTCGTCAGCGCTACGTACTTGAGAGTCAGTCATTGTTATTGCGCAATCGTTGAGGTTGCTCGATTCAAGGTGCCGGTGAGGCAGTTGTTCCAGAACCGCCTTCCAACGCGCTAAATCGCCATAACGGGATTCATCTAATCCTTTACCGATTTGTGCTGGTAACTGGTCGATCCATTGCACAACTGCTGGTTTATCAGCAGCTGAAATGCCGAATTTCGTTAAAAAAGGTTGATAGTCAATCATACTGTGTGGTGCCAATTGGTTATTATTTTATCGCAACAAATGATGCAAAATTAAAACACTGAAACCACACATCAAAACCGCTAAACCCAACACTGGCCAAACGTTGCTCATGGTCAAAAATGGTTTCCGGTATCAGTACATTTTCAATCGCACTTCGTTTTTGGCTGATTTCCATTTCGCTGTATCCATTTGCGCTTTTGAAACGGTGGTGCAGGTCGGTATTGAGTTCTTGAAGGTGCGCATCTTCAAATTTTATTTTTTCGGACAATATTAGAACACCGCCTTTATTCATGCCCTTAAAAATAGCGGACAAAAACTTATTTCGGTGTTCTGGTGGTATAAATTGAAGTGTAAAGTTTAAAACAACGACCGATGCATTTTCAATGACGACTTCGCGCATATCAGCTTGCACTAACTCTACCGGTGTCGTCGCGGTGTCCTCATTAATGATTGTCTTGCAGCGATTCAGCATAGACGCAGAATTGTCGACGGCAATTATCTTGCATTGTTTGCCATCGAGATGATGACGCATTGAGAGTGTTGAGGCACCGAGTGAGCTTCCCAGGTCGTAGCAGTTGCTATTCTTTTGAGCGTAACGTTCCGCGATAACGCCCGTCATTGAAATTATCGTACTATAGCCCGGCACCGAGCGCTGAATCATGTCCGGAAATACCTTCGCGACGGAGTCGTCAAAGGAAAAATCGGCTATGGAATCGAGTGCTTCTGCGTAGATGACGTCTTTTTTACTCATGAGAAAGTCGTGGTAATTAATATGATTCGCCTATTTTACCACAGGCCGTGGTCGTGTTGAGTGTTTGTTTACCACTCTTAGTATTGTGCTATCCGAGCGCAATATTTTCTGCTGTAAAATATCAGGTATTTCTTAATCTTATGTCAAAAAACTTTTAGTCCAATGCATAGGATCTCTATCTGAGTGTAGTCGCTAACCTACTGAATTGACTGCTGATTAGAACGACACATGGAAATGTGATGTAGCAAGGCAGCAAAAAAGTAAAAAGGTTGTTCTACCCGTGGCACCTTTTGTATTTTTTCCCACTGCCGCACCAGCAGGCCGTATTGCGGCCTAATTTCAATTCAATAGTCTTTGATGGTTCGTAGTACTCGCCGGAAACGTAAAACCATTGCCCATCTTCTTTGATAAAAGTCGACAGCTCATGATGCTGGTGGAAAGAGCCTTTGTATTCAAACTGGGCAATAAATTCGACGGTACCCTTGTCGTCAGCTTTTTCGCCCTGATTTGTACCAATGATGGTAAGAAAAACCCAGTGCTTACGGGCTATACTCTCATCAAGGGTCTGCTGGTCATCTTGTTGGCGCTGGCTGGGGTGAAGGGTACGTATAAGATGATGGTCATTTCTGGTGCAAAATGCGCTGTATCGAGAGCGCATCAGCTGTTCTGCAGTTTCCGCGTACCCAGATTCCGTTAGTAGTGGTTTACAGCAGATGTCGAATGCAGCTTTGCTACCGCAATAACAATTTGATTCTCCACCTGTCATTGTCTCAGTCGTCATATTCAGTGTTCAAATTTACTATTCGTAGGTACATAAATAGGCAGTTTCGACGGCGACCTTTAACTGAAACTTTTCGCCACTTTCAACAACGAAGTGTTGATGTGCGGTGTACGTTTTCCACTCTTCTTGGCCAGGTAATTTGACTGTCAGGGCGCCGCTAACCACCGTTAAGGTTTCTTTTTTACTTGTGTCGAACTCATATTCACCTATGGCCATTACTCCAACTGTTGCTGGCAACGTTTCGGTTTGAAAAGAGATAGAGGCTACATTGCCATCAAAATAGTTGTTAACTTCAAACATAAATATTTCCTTAAGTATCAATAGTACGACAGCTTTTTCATGTCGCGATCTGAGGGTGTGCCTTGTAATCGAATTATACTCAAAAAAAGCGAACTGAAAGAACTAATAGAGTGAAAAATCTACGGGAGATCGCCTCCCAGAAAAATCTTGGCGAAAGCACTGAGGCGAAATTTTCTAGGCACGAGAACTTTCCATTACCAAGCCTTCCAAGTACCAACTCTTCTAAGTAGCCTACCTGAAAGAACGACGTAGATACTCGACCTGCTCAATCATTTTTTACTGCTTAGACACCCAGTCTTGCTTATCTGTATTCCAGTTTCTTGCCCAGTACAAAAAGGGCGTGTCGAGGAGTGCGATAACGACCTTTAGAGCATATTTAGCCATTGCCAAATTCATGGCCGTAACAAAGTCGACGACGCCCCACCAGACGACGACACCGTAAATTATCGTGTCGATCGCTTGAGATATGAGGGTCGATCCGTTGTTACGCAGCCACAAGTGCCGGCCTTGGGTTTTTTCTTTGATGTAATGAAATATCCATACATCGACCCTTTGGCTGATAAAATAGGCTAGCAGAGAGCCGATGACGAACCGTGGGGTGAAGTTAAACAGCGTTTCTGTCGCTTCGTGGACATCTTTGGCAAATGAAGCCGTCTTTGGGTTTGTTGACGGCAAGTACATTATGCTAATACTCGTCATGATAATTATCATTATACTGACAACAAATCCAATCATTACAGCTCGGTTGGCTTCCCTTTGGCCATATCGTTCACTGAGTAAGTCGGTTGCGAAATATATGCTTGAGTAGAGAATTACCCCCATACTCGTCTGAAACCCAAAAATTTCGGTAAGCTTTGGCCCTTGCAAATTTGCCAGTAGTAAACTGATGACAATAGAGGCATACAGCCCCTGTCTGCCAAACAGCCGAAACAGAAGAACAGAAAACCCCAGGTCTACCGCTATAGTAGTAAACCAAAGTAGTTCTTGATGGGTGGAAAATAGTTGGGCTAGAGTTTCAGTTATCATATTTTTGCGGACTCATTTTTGTTGCCCGCAGACTAGCATAAATTTTGCGTTTGTGAACGGTAAGTTGACTCTCGAAAGGCCATGAAATGAATTGAGGGTCAAAAATGAAAGAAGTTTAAGTTGTCGGCTTGGTTTAGGTCGTTGACGACGCAGTGACGATCTGCATTTAATTTTGGGTATAGGTACCCTAAAAAAGTAAATTTTTGAAATAAAGCGAGCACTTGTGAACCTTGGGCAGTTATCGGATGAGGTCTTTTTTGGGGTATTTCGCGGTGCAAGCTAGAAATTTTTTACAGAGAATATGTTACTGAACGCTTTTCTAGCTTGCCTGTGCAGGAAATAGTATATTTAGTGAATTTCAATTGTTTTTGGCTTTTGTACTGTATCCTCCTTCTTGGCGATAGTTAGTATTAGTAGTCCATCTTTAAACTGAGCCTTGATTGATTCCCGGTCAACATTTTCTCCCAAATTAAAACTGCGTTTGTAACCGCCTGCATAACGCTCCTGCCGAATACTGACAATATTTTCATCTTTTTCTGTTGGCTCAACTGCTTTAGTTTCGATAACTAGTTCAGATTCTTCTATGGTGACAAAAATGTTGCTTTTATCCACACCTGGAAGCTCAGCAACAAGTTCATAGGCGTCACCAGTGTCACTAATGTCAACTTTGGGCTGTTCTATGATGGCTTTTGGTTTCTGGTTTCTCGCATTAGAATAACGATGGCTTGGATTTTGGTGACGGAAAAGACGGTCTAAATCGAATATTGTCCCGCGGTTTAAAGTGCTCATTTAATTCTCCTGAATCGCGTCTAACGATTTCAAATTGGTTTCTAAAAGCTGTCTTCAGGTAAGAAGTATGGGTCTTTGGTGGATATAACAAGGGCAAAGAAAAAATATTTTATATTGTGAGTTCATGCATTGAAAAATAATTGTTGGGCCCAATATATAGAAATGTAGTTGGCGTAAAAAAGGCTCGCTATGTTTTTGCTAACTAACCAAACTACTTTACGACGGCCTGTTGTGTTTGACTATTAGCCGGTCGAGCGTATTCGCAAACTGCTGCTTATCTTTTGCATTGAGCGGGGGTGGGCCTCCGCTGACTTGGCCGGTATTTCGCATTTCTTCCATGAAATTACGCATTCCCAATGTTTGTTTAATGTTTTGTTTGGTATAGAGCATGCCTCTTGGGTTTATTCCATGAGCTCCTTTTTCCACAACCTCTGCAGCGAGAGGAATGTCCGCAGTAATCACGA
Organism: Oceanicoccus sp.; assembly: GCA_047623245.1. Classification (GTDB taxonomy): domain Bacteria; phylum Pseudomonadota; class Gammaproteobacteria; order Pseudomonadales; family Dasaniaceae; genus Oceanicoccus. The sequence goes on from JBLHNZ010000085.1 coordinate 8,264, forward strand.
TGTCCTCGGGCTCTACTAACTGGACAATATAGTTGTCAGCCACGTCAAAGCCAGCACTAACTTGTACGGTTTTTATAAAAGCCGAAGCTGGTGTTTTCAAAAACTGGTTAGCTACCAGAATGACTTGTATTTCGACTCGATTTGCAGCGCGATATAATATTTCTTTGATCACGGTGGGGCATGCATCAGCGTCAACCCATATTTTCATAACTGACGATCCATAAAATTTTCTCTGCAATATTTTTCAAATATTTTCGGTTAGTTGTACCGTTCCTAGATTATTCTTTCGGCGGGATTTTGGTCAGTCATTATTGGTGCTCATTTCTAGCATCTCTTTAACAAGCGGGTTATCCAAAATCTTCTCGATCTCTTCAGGGTGGTCCTCCATTTTTTTCTGCACTATTGACCTCAGTCTGGAATTATTCAGTAAATTCTGGATTTTGTCGCTAGAAAATAATGGTGATTTTTCAGTCTGTTTTGACGGACTCTGGGATTGGGTTTTTTCCATATCTTTATCTGTCTCGATAGAAAACTTTTTATTGGGGTTCTCTTCGCTAATAATATACGCGCTGCCCGAATGTGTGCTTGTTGATTTAGACTCACTAGAAAATGGCTCGCTACTTGTCTGCTCGAGATGTTTGCCGGAAAAAAGGGTGTTTGTGTCAACCATTGCGAAAATGGTATCGCCAAATGATTTCGCTACAGAGTGTAATTGGCTGTCGTTTGTTGGTTTTTTTGCGACAATATCATAGGCCCATATTCCCGCCAAAACAATCGCGACACCTACTAGGCCATTGGTTGTCGCGCCAAGAATCCTTCCACCTGTCGATTGATTATCTAATAAAACCTTAACGCTGGGGCTGATTTTCGACAAGAGTCTGGCTATCAGAGAAATAACTAATCCTGCTACCATTACTGTTCCAAAAAATAAGCACAACCCTGTACCCATTTGTAGTACGACTGGCGCAATATCAAATTGGGTGTTTTTTACAACATATTCAGTTACTTTTTCTTGTTGGCGATAGGTGACATAATAGGCAAGGAAAATGCCGACAACGCGAGATATAACGCCGACAAACCCCAAGAACATACCTCGAACGGCGAACACCAGTACCGCGAGTATTAATATACTTTCAGCCATATGATTCCAATATTTGTCACTTGCTAGTTTTTTGAATTCGGACTGAAATAATGTCCTAGACCATTATACTCGTTGTCCGTAGTGTACAAATTTATCTAGCACTTCGTCCATTTGTTGGTCGTTAAGTAAATTCACAGCACCCAGTTTTAGAGCTTCGCAATATTGTCCGGCCAAAACCTCGATTTCTGCTGCTAGCTTAAAGCTGTTGGGTAAGCTGTTTCCAATTGCAATCATACCGTGATTGGCCATTAAGCATGCTTGTCGAAGCCGTAAACACAAAACCACATTTTTGGACAGTTGTTCTGTGCCAAACAAGGCGTAGGGTGCAATAGGGATATCTTTTCCTCCGGCGATCGCAACCATATAATGAAACGCGGGAATAGATCGTCCAGTGCACGCTAAAGCAGTGCAGTAAGTTGAATGGGTGTGAACAATTGCGTTGATGTCTTTGCGAGAAAGATACACATCACGGTGAAAGCGCCATTCACTGGATGGCTGGATATTCGATTTGACAGCTGGCTCCTCAGCCAAATCGAGATAAACGATGTCGTTGCACGCTAATTCATGATATTCGATGGCGCTAGGCGTTATGAGCATTCCATCTCCGTAACGAGTACTAGCATTTCCAGATTTGCCGGACGACAAACCTGATGTGTTTAACTTCAATGCGTATTGTATCAATTCTTGTCTGATTTGAGTTTCATTCATCATGTAAAATTTTAGACGCAATTTACAGAAATAAAATCACTGGGTGCCAATAGCTGCTTAAGTTGCTTTAAGCTAGTTACATTCGCGTCGAATAGGCCAAACTCGGTAATTAATGCAGAAATGAATTTGGCCGGTGTCACATCGAAGGCAAAGTTGGCGTCTGCGGGGCTTTCGGTCAATTGCACCTCGGTAATTTGTCCGTGTTTATCGAGCCCAGAGACGTGTGTAACTTCGCGGCTGTCTCTTTGTTCAATGGCAATGTCCTTGATTCCGTCATCAATTTTCCAGTCGATCGTCGAGCTGGGTAGTGCGACGTAAAAAGGGATGTTGTTATCGTAAGCGGCTAGTGCTTTTAGGTAAGTTCCAATTTTGTTACAGACATCACCTTTCGCTGTAGTTCGATCAGAGCCAACAATACAGCAATCAACAAGCCCATTTTGCATTAAGTGGCCACCGGTATTGTCGGCAATTACGGTATGCTCAATGCCTTGCTGACTAAGTTCCCAGGCGGTTAAGCTGGCACCTTGGTTTCTGGGTCGAGTTTCGTCGACCCAGACATGAATGGGTATTCCTGACTCATGGGCTTTGTAGATAGGAGCGAGAGCTGTTCCCCAGTCCACAGTTGCCAGCCAGCCTGCATTACAATGCGTTAGGATGTTTAGCGGAGATTGGACCGTCTTTTCTTGATAGATGCTCTCAAGTAGTTTGAGACCGTGCTCGCCGATATCTGCGCATTTCGCGATGTCCTCATCGAGTATTTTTTGTGCCTCCGACAACGCTGTCGCCCCGCGCATGTCGAAGCTGACCGTGCTGACTGCGTATCGCATTCTCTCTATTGCCCACTGTAAGTTAACAGCGGTGGGCCTGGTAGCCAATAGATCGATCGCCGCCTTAGCCTCATTTTCCATGCTTGGGTTTCTTAGTAGTTCCAAAGCTAGCCCGAAAGCGGCGGTTACACCGATTAGCGGGGCGCCTCTAACTTGCATGGTAGCAATGGCTTTGCAAAAATCCTGAAGACTGTTGAGGCCAATTACCTCAAAACGGTGTGGGAGTCGTGTTTGGTCGATAATGAAAATTGCTCCGCTCGGGTTGTCGTACCAGATCGTCTTATAGGGAATGCCGTTAATCTTCATTACCACCCTGCTTTTTATACAACTGAAAGTACAATGTTATCACACTGGTTTACCGTTTGTGGTTGCAGTTTTCTGTGATTGACAGTGATTGTACTGCTGTTGAGGCGCTTTTTATCGGACATACCGGTATTGCTTTGTCGGAACGTCTCGGTACTTTTTAGGCGTGTATTGACTAACTTTAGATTGTTCAAGATATCCGTGAATTATACCAAAATGCGCTATAATAGGTCGCGCATCTAAACAGATAGCTTCTTATGTAGGGGTTTTGACGCAAAGGAAGTTATGTGGTTTTTGAGTATAGAGGCTGTTTCGATAGCCGCAATAACA
>JBLHNZ010000086.1:0-11571 GCA_047623245.1 Oceanicoccus sp.
AATTCTCGACTAAATTTGCTTGAGCTACGGAAAACATCTTGGCAGTATTCTATTTTCTAGCTGACGATATTAAAGTCAGGTTGAAAACAGAACCACCATATAACACTGAAAAGGAAGAGAGTTTCTCTTTTTTTTTGGATAAAAATTCGGTTACAAGGAAACTATCGTGAAATATGTCGTTCTTTTTTTTGTTTTAATCACCATTAGCTGCGACGTTTACAGTCAGGAGATTCGTTATATTCGAGACATATTGTTCATTCCCCTACGGAGCGGCCAAACGACCCAACACAGAATTATCCATAAAGGCCTGGTGAGTGGCACCAAACTAACGGTCATCGCAAAAAATGACGATGGTACTTATAGCAACGTACGTACCGAAAGCGGGAAAGAAGGCTGGTTACAAACCCAATACCTCAGCGACGAACCCTCCGGTCGTTATCTGTACGAACAATCATTACAAAGCATCGCAGGATTGCAAGAAAGTAATGACTTACTCACACAACAACTAAAGACAATTAGCTCAGAGAAAAAGTCTGCGTTGGCGTCACTGAATGAACTGACAGAGACGAGTTCGAAAGTAGATACAGAACTCAAGGAAATAAAGAGTATTTCGGCGAACGCACTACGGCTAAATAGTGACAATCAACGACTACTGGAAGACAACCAAAAATTGAAGAACAATCTTGACGTTCTGAGTTCCGACAATAAACGCTTACAGGACGATGACTCCAACGACGCCTTTCTCAACGGTGCCTTTGCAGTGTTGATAGGCGTTATGATTACTTTAATAATACCTCGCCTATGGCCCAGCAAAAATACTGACTGGGCTTAGGAGTGATAATGCCTATGTTAATCCCACTCAGTACCTTTGTACAAAAACGGGACATACATAGGTATTGAGCTATTAGTTCGGGCAACACCCGTTGCCAGCGAGCGTCGATTCATAAAGGAAAATTTATCGAAGGACTTGAATTAACCGATACTACTTGCTCTACAATGGGGTAGTTCATTTTATTATTAATCGTTGAAGCCATTATGAAACCTTTTTTTTCGCTTGTCATACTCACATTAATTTCATTTTCAACTTTTGCACAGCACACAACGACGGCTAACCCAACAGCAATCATCAAAACAAATAAAGGCGATATAAGCCTTGAGCTTTTTCCTGCACAAGCACCTGTAACAGTTGCCAACTTTATCAAATACGCACAGTCAGGATTTTACGACGATACTATTTTCCACAGAGTCATCAAACGATTTATGATTCAAGGCGGCGGATTCGACAAAGAAATGCACCGAAAAAACACGCTGGAACCTATTGTCAATGAATCAGGTAACGGCTTACACAACAATCGTTGGACGGTAGCGATGGCTAGAACTAACGACCCAGATAGCGCAACCGCACAGTTTTTTATCAATGTAAGCATGAACGCAAGCCTCGACGCGATGAACGGAAATCCGGGTTACGCTGTTTTTGGCAAAGTGATCGGCGGCCAGTTCGTAATTAAAGCTATTGAAAAAGTCGAAACACACAGAAAGCTTGGCCACGACAATGTTCCGATTGAACCCATTACCATAGAAAAAGTTGAAATAAAACAGTGACAAGCCCTCTTACAGCACTAAGTGTCAACCTCAACAAAATTGCATTAATTCGCAATTCGAGAGACACCAAATATCCGAGTATTACCAAACATGCACAAATGTGTATTGATGCTGGTGCAGACGGAATAACTGTTCATCCGAGACCAGATCAGCGCCACATACGTGTTGATGACTGTTTCGACCTTGCCGAAATACTTCAGGTGGAGCTCAACATTGAGGGCAACCCGTTTGCACCACCAATGAAAAGTAATAGAAAATCCGTAAGCGACTACCCCGGATTTATCGAACTCGTTAAAATGATAAAGCCGGCCCAATGCACGTTGGTACCTGACGATCAACATCAGCTAACCTCCGATCATGGTTTTGATCTAACCCAGAGCGGCGACAAGTTATTGCCTATTATTGAAGACCTACAAAAACTCGGCATTCGTGTTAGCCTCTTTATGGAGCCCGATATTGATCAAATTAGATTAGCTAAACAAATCAATACTGACCGCATAGAATTGTATACCGGACCGTATGCCACGGCGTACGAAGAAAAAGAAATTCACCCAGAGTATTTTGAAAAGATCTTCGCGCAATTCTATAGCAGCGGAGAAATAGCTGCAGAGCTAAACCTGGGATTAAATGCAGGGCATGATCTAAATCTATCCAACTTGAAGAAATTTGCAACGATTCCAAATTTGCTTGAGGTGTCAATTGGTCATGCTCTAACAGTGGATGCAATTGAATACGGCTTAGCGAATGCTGTTAGGGCTTACCAAAAAAGCCTAGGAAACTAACTGCAATTTAGTCGTTACTTGGTTGACGGGTAAACAGGGGCACGCTTCATTGAGCTATGTATCGCCAACCCCACTTCTTGCGCATTCGACAAAGCGTGACCAAACACCGCTTTTTGGGTAACCACCATAAGAGATCTGACCTCTTCTTCATTCACAAGACCAGAAAAACACGCAGCTTCCATAAACCCTTCAGTACGAAATAGCATAGCCGGCGGCACGTCCTTACCACTAGCGTAATCTACATAGATCGCCTTTAGACGATCTTCAATGCTGCTCAATAGCTGCTGATTATTCATTGGCTCTATGCTTTTTACCTTCCTATTTTTCGCAATATAAGTATTTAACAATTTACGATAAACGCGTTCCTGGTTAGCGGCTGAAATTAATACCAAATCACTCTCAGACTTTTTGTATCAGCACCCATGGTGCGACGACGACAGCCCAAAACAAGGGATCATGGTCCAGCCATTGAACAGCGTGCTCATCCTTGACAGGAAATACACTCTCTGTCTCCAGCCAGACTTCTACTTCTGCTTTATTGTCTTTGCTAAAAGCTGTTGCGACCTCAATGAGATCTATGCCTGGCTTTACTGCAATAACTAAGCCTTGGGCAAAAAATTTTTGCAATTCCGACCATTGGATTTTTGACGTTTCCAGATTGAGCCGCGCCACCTCTTCGCTAATCTCGGACATTGAGCTTCCTTAAAATTTTGAATAATCATTAGATTTACTAATACCTGACTCGAAACGTCAACAGAGACCACTTCTTACGATCAGATTTTAGCTTCGAAAATGGCATGACAATACGCCAGTGGTATCCTATAGTAAATTGGAGGCGATAAATTAATAATATCGGTAACAAATATCGGCAACAAGTCCTTGCCCCACAAACCCCTGCAATACCAGTTGAAGAAAACATTTTCTCAACAACAGTCGGAAATGTAGATTCTTCCAGGTTTTTTCTTCTAATGAGTCAACTGAAGGCCTCTAAACGCCTAATTCTAAAGCCACCACAGAGACAAACATTAGGGTTAATCTCACGTCCAAAGGAAGATCATGACCGAAACTTCAAACAGAAACCCGGAAAAATTTATTAAACGCTTTCGTCCGTTACGCGATGTATCGCTAAAATATCATTCGCAATTGGCTAGTACGCTAGCATTAAAAAAAATCAAAAAGGGAGAAGCCATTGGTCGCAAATCGAACATTTCAAAATCTATCCATTTTTTAGTAGACGGTACTGTCGAGATTCGTCAATCTTTTGATAACCGCATTAGCATTAATCATGAATCCTCACAATGCCAACACTCCCTAGAAAGCCAAGTAGAACAGCGCGGCAGTATAAAAGCTACCGAAGACTGTACTTTACTTCTTGCAAACATCGAAAAACTGGATGAATTTCTGGCATCAAGTCAAGAATTAACCATGACCTACCTCGATGAGGAGCACCTTTCTCTAGAGACTGAAATCATGATCGATGACGACTTCCACGAAGACTGGGATGATGTATTTATCCGATCCCCGTTAGCGGCGAACCTCCCCAGCACTACAATTCACCAATTGTTTTCCCAGCTTGACGATACACATGCAGAACTCGGAGAAAGCATTGTCAAAAGTCACAGTATGGGTGACTATTTTTATGTCATCAAACACGGGACGGCTGAAGTACAAACGGCATCAAAAGGTCCTTTTAAAGGAATTACCGTCGAACTTACCGCCGGCAGCTATTTCGGTGATGAGGCTTTGGTCGCAAACACAGTTCGAAATGCATCGGTTACGATGCTTACTGACGGGATATTAGGTCGATTGGATATCGAAGCATTTGATAGCCTTATCAAACAACATTTAGTCACTCCAGTCACAAGAAAAATATTCGAAACGAGCAAAAAAATCAAGATAATCGACGTACGTTTACCGATAGAATATCGCAATAGCCACAGGGAAGGCAGCGAGAATATCCCAATCAGTGCATTGCGCCATGAAATGAAACATTTGCAACCATCTATTGTTTATATTGTGTTCCCAGACAGTGACAGTCGGTCTGAACTGGCAACATACCTACTTCGACAAGCAGGCTTCCAGGCCTACCAATGGTCTGAGTCCATAACATCGGAGCAACATGAGACCTAAATGGAAGAAGTTAGAACCTTCCAGATTCCATAGATACATTACTTCGCCGAGACCCGACTGCCATACTCGAAAGCCGACATGTATCAGACGTGCTATTCACTGTTTCTACACATTATTACCCCTCTAAAGCCGTTGAAAAATCTATGCGTATCGAACCTCTAGCGTAACCACATCTGATCAAAACACGCTTGAAAAGGAATGCAATGAAGCGGCGGCGCGTTCCGGTGCCATCACCGCGTAAATCCCGCCTTCATCAACATGCCTCAGAAAGAACATTAGCTCTATTTCAGCCTCTTCTTTATCGGGAAAGGGGCCCACTTTCAGGTTCTCCCTAGTCGAAAAATACCATTCTCCACTAATACAGAAAAAACGCCTGTTTCTAAAGTGGTTATTCGTAACCTCACCCATGCGATAATTCATTTACCCAACTCTCCCCGTTAGCTCACGTATAAAAGATCACTAAATCTCTCTCTTAAGTTTAGGAAGTTCTTTTGATTAGCAGTATATTATTTTGTTCTATTGAAATGTATTTACTGCGGGTTACGTCGAAAAATGGTTAGGTACTAAAGGAGGAAAAAGGCCTCGTTTTCGAAAACCCTAGATAGCTGAACTACCATGACCAGCGATGACACTGCGATAAAACTATGAACAAGGTTATCGAGACCATATTTATTGAATCGAATATTCATTGAGATAGAGAATGACCAACATTGATGACAACATTAAACCTGTCATTAACCAGCGCGCTTGCATACACCGCTTACAACTTTTTCGGATTTCTCGAGTGGGAAATTTTGATTTTTTCACCATAGTATACTCTCAAACTAACTACTTTCTTTTCATGCTAAATCAGTGTCCTTTCAAAAAGAACCGAAGGTCCTATCGACCTCCCATCTCGTATCTTACAGATCCCTGAAAATGTTAACACCTTTACCGGCCGCACTAAACTCAACTAACTCTACTCAAAAATAAAAATGGCGTCGATCTTTTAACGGCATAGCTCTAGAAACACGACACGCCGAGATATTTCCAGCCAACCGCTGATTTTTAGAAGCGGTGTTTTGGCGCTGGATAATTAATAAGCATAACTTATATTAAATCCAATCGAACGCGCTCTTTCAGTCCAGTCTTGGGTAAAATATAACATCCCAATTTTTGAATCATCATTATTAAGTATATTTTTCACAAACAAACTCGCGTCCAGATTGTAGCCCATTACCTGACCAAACCTTATATTCAGGTCCAAAAACTGTTCCGGACCGTAAGACTTTTCACCTTTACCTACAGTAAACAAATCTATCCTGTTCCGCGTCTTTAAATCAGACCAAACACGATAGTGCAAGTTCGCCGAAATTCGTTCATCGTAAAAGTAATTAACACCCAAATTAAGAATTTTTTCAGGATAACCCACTACCGAGCCGTCCCCGGTAAATATACCTTCTCCAAATCCAAAGGCGGTATTGTCCAAATCAAATTCGGCTCCGAAACTCTTTCCAGTAAATTCATCGATACTTGCATCGAACACCAGCGATAGATTTCCGTACAGGTTCCAGCTTGATGATGGGACGTAATTGAATTCGATTTCAGTACCTTGCGAATCAACGCGAGGAGTATTCACGAAGGCAAGAATTCCATCTTCGCCGCCTACGCTCGCAGGTTCAAATATGAAGTTAAACGAATTCTCAATTGCTGTTTTGTAAAAACTTATACTGAAGCTTAAAGGCTCCCTTTTATAGCTCACGCGCAACTCGTGATTTTTAACTTCCTGAGAGTCTGCAGCACCGTACAACTTCCCTTCAGCCGAAAAGGTTAAGCCCGTATTAAACTGTCCCTGACCCAGAAAACCAAGACCAACCGGGGGGCGAATATAGCCAGTGGTGTAGGAATACTGCGCAAACCAACTCGGGGAAAAATTCCAATTAACACTAAACCTAGGCAATACGATAGTACTTTCCTCCCTCAGCGTATTTCGATCGAGTCTCACGCCAAGAACCATACTCAGCTCATTGTTGATTTTCCAGTCATCTTCAATAAATAGGGCAAAATTTTTGTCGACCTCATCCGGTACAACCTTATTATTGTTTGTTATTGGCGATGACGAAGGTTCGGCCGTCACCGGGAAAATTCGTGCAAAAGTGACAGGATCAACTTCTGTTTTGACCGCACGCAACCCCGCAAGCAAGTTATGTCCTTTTATTGGTTCCATACGAGAAATCAGCTCTACACCCAGAGATAACTCCCTACTTGCGCCTGAGTCTTCTACGATTGCAGTACCTGGAGATGTTATGGGGGTGATTACTGCATGCCATCGTTCCATAAGATCAGAAAAAACGCGCAATTCCAAATCAGCTCTAGTGTTGAGCTGCCAATTTCTTTGTATATCAAGATAGGTGTGCCGTCGCCGCGTATAAGCATCTTCATCGACTCCTGAAACCGATCCACCCGGTCGCGCATTCGTAAAATCCGACACTCGTGCGTAGACTTTTACATTATCCAAATTCGCCTTAAGATATAACTCCCAAGAATCGTCAATGTCTTCCCACATGCCCTCTCGCGCAAGAAAATCTCTTGGGTCAAGCACAAACCCGCTAGACTCTGAAAAAGTAAGCGACGCCAGATAGTCGACATTTTGGGTTATTTTTTCTCCAATCTTCAAGTTTAAAAAGCGATAGTCATCCTCAGATGCCTGTGAGTACGTAATGGTACTTTTATCGAGTTCGGATCCATCTTCCGTAATAATATGAATAATACCTAAGGCAGCATCACTTCCCCACAAAGTTGAACCTGGCCCCCTTAAAATTTCAACGCGTTTGACGTTTTCCAGCATGGGATAGACGAAAAAATTTCCAGGCCCTTTATCAACAATGCTATTAGCATTGTGTCCATCGATAAGTAGCAAAAATTGTTCGTTATCTCCAATAAAGCCACGACTGCCAATAGCTGGCCCGGCGGGCTGTTTATTAGTAAAAAATCCCGGAGTACGCTCCAGAAGTTCCTTAATATTACGAACACCCATTCTTTTTATATCTGCAGACGTGTACACGGTTGCCGATGTTGGTGATTGGGCAATATCTATGCTGTTTCGCGTAGAGGTTATAATTTTAGTTTTCAATAACTGCTCGAAAGAAAGCTCATGTAATTTTAATGTTTGCTCATCGACTTCCTGCGGCGCAGTCAATGCACCAGAAATAGAGGCAACGCTCAGAGCTGCTGCCAGCACAATAAAGCGCAAATATGGAACGGGGTTGAGTGTCATGCAATCTCCAGAAAGTTGAAACCAGACTCGATCAATAGTAGTTCGATCGTTGAATTACCTTATTTTCAAGAAAATGGCGTAATGCTGTCTTCACAGTGAGACAAATCCCCCGTCGGACTAAGAAAGATAATTTCGAATAGAGCTCGCCAGACTATCTAATTCTATCGGTTTTCCCAAATAATCATTCATACCAATTTCTATGCATTTTCGTTGTTGCGAAGTCACTTGGTTAGCCGAGACCGCGATTATTGGTACCGAATAATCCTTACGTATAATCTCAGTACAGGTAAACCCATCCATATTGGGCATTTGTAAATCCATCAATATTAACGAGGGCATAGATTTAGCAATAACAGCCAGCGCTTCTACCCCGTCATTGGCCAGCACTGAATCGTACCCTAGTTTTCGAAGCATTTTTTTAAGGATCATCTGATTAACGATATTATCTTCCACAATGAGTATCTGAGGTGTTGCGTCAAGCGGAATGATTTGTCTATTAACCGGCAATGTGGCTTCCTCTACTCCGATGAGAAAAGTCACTTCGCTACCCCCTTCGATCACAGAATGGACTTGAATATCGCCGCCCATACTTTCAATTAGTCGCTGACAGATGGCCAAACTGATCCCCAAGCCCCCGTGGCCCCGACTTAAGCCCGAATCGTTCTGCCAAAAAGCTTCAAACAAATGCTCGCGAGCCTCCATACTGAATCCAGGCCCAGTATCACTCACAGCGCACTTCAAAAACATCCCACTATCTAGCCGTTCAACTCTAACTTGAAACGAAACCTTCCCTCGACTTGTAAACTCAACGGCATTGTTAAGCAGCTTTTCCAACACTATCGTCACTTTTTTACGATCAAAAGCCAAGCAGCTGGAGATCTCTTCGTCGAGACTCCAGTCGAGCCGGAGCGACTTTTTGTCACATTGCCGTCGATAGCTGTCTTCTAGTTTTCCAAAATATGTGCTGATTTCCGTTGGGTTTTTCTGGAGTTCGAGCTGGTCCGACTGAATTTCCGTGTAAATCAGGATATCGTTAACTAGACCCGCCAAATCATCGGTACACTGGGCGATCAGCTCCACAGACGACCGCAAGCTAACCCGACTCTCTTTATCGACGACTTGCAAAGCGCCTAGAATTCCATTCAGAGGTGTCCGCAACTCGTGATTTGTTACTGTGAGAAAATCGTTCTTTAACTTCAAACTCGACTCAAACATTTTTATCGACTCGGCTTGAGCAAGCACCAATGCGCTCTCAACCTCATAGAGCTTTCGCTCCCTTGTTAATGCCTGCCTTTGCCTATAGATGATATAAACAAGAAATACACCTAGCGTCGCCAGCACTACAACTATTACCGATCTTTGCGATGATATGGTTCCCTCTTGCACTTCAACAAGTAAGGATTTTTGCTCCGTCATATATTGTAATTTTTGTAGGTGTTTAACATGCTCCCTAAGCAAAACTTCTTTTTCAGAAATCTGTTCTTCGAGAGCGCTAACTTTCGCCTCTCGCAAGTGCAGTAAACGTTCGCCGTTTTTTAATCCAAGCTGGTTCTTTGATAGTAAATATTGAATACGCTGAAGCTGAGTCTTTTGCTTTGATAGCTCTTGATTTTTCTCATCGAGACTCTGATCTTTTTGTAAAATTTCTAAAGTTTTTTCTTCCAGCACCTTCTTGATTGATCTTAAGTTTTCGGTATTTGCCTGCAAATCAGACCGATGCTTCCTTACCTCAGTTTTTATTCTTTGCAAAGAAGCATCCATTTCTTTGTATAAAGTCGCGACTTCTATCTCACTGCCTCCGTATAGTAATATATTCTCAGAAATACTCAGTTTTTCAAAAACGATATTACTTCGGTTAATTTCGAAATCAATTAAATCGTCTTCAAACAAAAAATTAATCATGACGGACTTTCTATCACTAGGTGAAGCGCGGTCTGTTATAAGAAGAGTGTTTGTATGTACGAGACTATTCGCAATTGTTTCAAGCCGATCGTTTAAACCTTGCTCTAGGACTAAAACATTTTGCTCGCCGCTTTCGGGAAGATATTCAGAAATAATCACTTGAAGCTGTTTTCCGCGGATTTTTTCATTTTTCGCAATGTTCAGAAATTCTTGCTGAAATTCTTCATCATCACCAAGAAACCGAATGATAAATTTTTCCTGAACCGACTCAGTCTGCCATCTTATTTCTTTGATGAAATTGTAAAGCAGAGCAGCTTTAGCTTGCCCTTCTGACAGACTAGCTTCTGAATTTGCCGTATTCTGAAAAAAAATGAGTGAGAAAAACAACACCATAAGGTAAATGAGACTGTTTATATTTAGTAGGCTAAGCAATTGGTTTACCGACCTCTAGATGAGAAAGACAATACTTTCACGATTATTATTAATACTTTATTATACGAACCGGCCCATTGGAATTTCATCCCTAATGGCAGTTAATAGAAAATTTTGCTGTGATTAACTGATCCTTCAGTCCGAAATTTCCGATAAAGCCCTATTTATTAACTTATCACGCCCAACCGCCAAAACGGGTGTCGCATGAAAAAGTAAAAAATACCGCACAGTGATTCAAAACCTGCATTCATTGCGTCATGCCTAGGCATTTTAGTGTCTCATATCCCTTTAAGACGTTACAATATATTGTACCTGATGAAATACCTATAAACCATTATTACGGAACAGCGATGAATACCAGCCCCGAAAGCAACCAAGACAAAATAACTCACCCTGCATTCGAATGGATACGCAGCCAAACCATCGATTCGCTGAACATTACCGTAGAAGAATATCGCCATGGGAAAACAGGCGCGGTCCACTATCATATGGATGCTGAAAATGATGAGAATGTTTTCCTCGTCGCTTTACGTACAGTCCCTATGGACTCTAGAGGTGTTGCCCACATTCTCGAACACACGGCTTTGTGCGGCAGTAATAAGTATCCTGTTCGCGATCCATTTTTTATGATGATTCGCCGGTCTCTGAATACTTTTATGAACGCATTTACCAGTTCCGATTGGACAGCATATCCCTTTGCAAGTCAAAACCGAAAAGATTTCAATAACTTACTCGATGTGTACTTGGACGCTGTCTTTTTCTCTAGGTTAGATGAGTTGGACTTCCTGCAAGAAGGGCATCGTATTGAATTTGAAGAAACCGATAATCCCGATAGTAATTTAGTCTACAAAGGTGTCGTGTTTAATGAGATGAAAGGTGCTATGAGTTCGATTCCGAGTACGCTTTGGCAAACACTGAGCAAGCACTTATTTCCAACCACAACCTACCACTATAACAGCGGTGGCGACCCCGAGCATATTCCAGAGCTTAGCTATCAGCAGCTTAACGATTTCTATAAAACACACTACCATCCCAGTAATGCCATTTTTATGACCTACGGTGATATTCCGGCCCACGAACACCAAGAGCGGTTCGAACGCCACGCCTTAGCGCAGTTCGATGCACTTGATATCCATATTCATGTCCCGGAAGAAAAACGCTATAACAAACCGATTCGCGTAACAGAAAGCTATGCCTTTAACGAAGAGGGAAGCACCGAACATAAGACCCATGTGGTGATGGGATGGTTATTAGGGGAAAGTGCCAATTTACAGGAACTTTTACAGGCTCAACTACTGGCAAGTGTGCTGCTCGACAATAGTAACTCTCCTTTACAGAGGATATTAGAAACAACCGATTTGGGTAATTCGCCTTCACCACTCTGTGGTCTTGAGGATTCAATGCGCGAACTAACGTTCGTTTGCGGCTTAGAGGGCACGACTACAGAAAACGTTGATGAGATTGAGC
>JBLHNZ010000087.1:0-11326 GCA_047623245.1 Oceanicoccus sp.
ATAGAGTAGCTATCTGCTAAAGATATTTTTTCGTCGTTTTCGGTTCTTTTATTTCGACCGAAGATCGACGGAAATTATGATTTAGTTAAATCGTTAGACATGTCGTTTCGTTGAAACAAGTCAGCTGATTTTTGGCTCAGACGAAGTTAGAAATCCAGTATTCATTTCTAACTATATTTTCTAAACTGAAACTTATCAGTCGATTGTCTGGGAATCTGCCATGCTGGTCAACAAGAGAAGAGGCAATGCTCAGTGAAAAATCTGGAAGTTCATCGTTGATTTTTTGGGTACATGTACGTCGTTAAAAATTAGCGGCGACCAGATACTACTTTATACGCTTCCTTCCCTTCGCTTTTTTGGCCGGATAAGACCCTTATTTTTTTAAGGTCTTTTGTCCTTTTGACTGTTTATTTTCGGAAAGCTTCAGGAAAAATTGGTTTAGTGGGGCTCCCGCGGCGATTGGAATATCGATGGTTTATGTAGTGCCATTCCTGCTGGCCTAGGCAAAAAAGTCGAAAGTGCACTTTGAGAACGATTTTTCATCGTCAATGAAAAATATATGAAAGCATAATCGCCTAGATACTATTTAGGTGCTAGTATTTGCTAATAAAGTTTAATATGCAGGGGCAGTTTAGATTTTTGCCGTTCGCTTGATATCCGTGTTTGGGCCGCTCGCCTGAATACTCGGAAAATGGTTCGTGTGACGCAAGAACGTTGTTAAGTGTTTTTCTCAAATACGTAAGAGTACATTTGTTGTCGAATTAGTACCTACATAGACTAACTGTCTATAGCTATAACTTGAAATATCCTGTTTTTGAAGCCAAACTGCTCGTAGCTTTGACAATAAAAATAAAAATTTCTAATTCCTACCCACTTATGAGGCAGCATAGTAGTGAATGAATTTCGGAGGTTGAGATGACAAATAATTGGTACCTGGAGGGGTATCTGGAAAATAACAAGCATCTTACTCGTCTGGTCATAGATGAGTCGCCCTTTGTCATCGGACGTTCTACTACAGCGTCATTAACTATTAGTATCGCTGGAATTTCCCGGCAGCATGTTGAGCTTAGTTTGGAAAACGATCTCTTATACGTAAAAGATCTCGGTAGCGTTAATGGCACATCTGTTAACGATAAAGTGATTTCGGGACAGATTATTCTGAATGATGGAGATATTTTAACTATTGCTCAACAAGAATTTCGATTGAGCTATCAGAACCTGGGTCGTACTCCTACCGTTTCGGAAGCGACCAGCATTATGACTAGCTCAATAAGCGAAAAACTTGTCAGAGGTACCAAACAGTTCCGCGAGTTAATGGATAACAAACAGCTAACTGCCCATTTTCAGCCGATCGTTACCAACGAAGGATTACTGGGGTATGAAGCTCTAGCTCGGGGAACCCATGAGACCTTGTCGAACTCGCCGTTTACGCTATTTACAATTGCAGAGAGTATCGGCTTGGAGGTTGAACTTAGCGAGCTCTGTAGAGAGCAGGCACTCGCGATTGCAGATCTTACTAACAAAGGTGTACCTTACTTCTTTAATATCCATCCGGCAGAATTCAGGGGCGCAAAGCGCCTAATGGATAGCGTTGCTAAGCTTCGGAATCAATACCCTAATCTGGAATTAGTATTCGAAGTACACGAAGAGGCAGTTACCGATATTACGCAGATGGCAGAACTTCGTGATCAACTACGTGCGCAAGGTATTAAATTAGCTTACGATGATTTTGGTGCCGGACAGACGCGACTCATGGAGCTTACCGAAGTGCCAGCTGATTACGTCAAATTCGATATTCAGTTGATTCGTGATATCCACAAAGCGCCGGAAGCACGCCAACAAATGGTCGCGATGTTGATTAAGTTTGCACAGCAGGCAGGGTCTATGGCCTTAGCAGAAGGCGTTGAAACTGAGGAGGAAGCTATCAAGTGCCGCGAATTGGGCTTCGATCTGTATCAGGGGTATTATTTTGGCAGGCCTCAAGCCCATGCCTGAGTTCACAACGGTGAGATAGTGCTTTGCTAAATTCCAGTTGCTTGCAACACAAGCAAGCCTGCGGTGATCGTAATTGGGAAAGTTAATGTTGTTAGTGTGACTATGTCGGCAGCCAATTCGCGATTACCCCCGGCGGCTGCCACCATTAAAAAGCTACTCGTAGCGGTGGGGCCAGATAATAAAAAGAAAAATATAGTTAGCTGCATACCACTAATTCCCATGCTTAATGCAATAGCGATGCTGATAACGGGTGTTATCAGCAGTTTCCAAATACTGGCTTCCAGAGCTTCACGGTAGTTGTTGCGAAGGTGCGCTAGGTTCAAAGTAGCTCCGACACTCAGCAAAGCAAATAACAGACAAAACTTTGCAAGAAAACTTCCAGATGTGAGTATTGCTGGTGGTATTTCAACTCTTGAGTAAGAAACTAAAGCGCCTAGTACTATCGCAATGATAAGAGGGTTACGTATCAAACTCTTGAGGATACTTGTGACCGATTGTTTCTGGTTTAGTGTCACGTTGAGTATTACAACTGCGAGAATATTATAGGTTACCGTCCATATTGCGACGGGGAGAGTGGCAATGGACAGTCCGGTTTCGCCAAAGGCTTGTATCGTTAGCGAAAGCCCAACGAGCCCTAAATTTGAGCGATACGCGCCTTGCACAAAGATACCAATGTGCTGAAACGGTACTTTCCTCCAGCGCGCATAAAAATATGACAATATTATTGTCAGAAGGGTGACAAGGACTCCAGCAAGCAGATAGGGTGACGTGAGGTCGCTGTTTGGATCGAGTTTTAGTGAGCCGAAGAATAGAGTGGCAGGCAAAATAAACCAATAAACAACGGTTGAAAGCTTCTCAACGAATTTGTCAGTGATTAAATTAAATGCGCGCAAAAAGGCACCGGTAAGCACAGCCATAAAAATCGGGCCGGTAACTGCGATGCTACTGTAGAATATCTCAAAAGCGTTAATGAATGTTGCCATTTTGTGAGGGTGTAGCGATGTCTTGTTTTACCAATTCACCGCCATGTACAGTTGACAGAGTTTAATCAAGTGCCTCAATAATACTTGAAAAGTCGCGCTTGCCGTTGCCTTTTTCTCGATGACTGTTATAGAGACTTTGGGCGAGTAGCCCCATGGGTGTTTTTGATGCAGAATTTTCTGCCGCTGCCAACGCTAGCCCTAAGTCCTTACACATCAAATCAACCATGAATCCGGGTTTGTATTCATTGCTAGCGGGTGCACCCGTCATCACTCCAGGATACGGGTTATAAACTTCGAGTGTCCAATTTCTACCAGAGCTAGCTAGCATAATGTTGGATAATACGCTGGGGTCGAGCCCGTTATCAACGCCTAAGCGCAACGCTTCAGAGGTGCCAGTCATCAGCACAGATAACAACATATTGTTACACATCTTCGCTACCTGTCCCGCGCCAATATCGCCGGCGTGAAAAATATTCTTACCCATTGCTTCCAGTATTGGTTTTGCTGTTTCAAATGTCGATTGGTCGCCGCCACACATAAATGCCAGAGTGCCCGCAGCCGCTGCTGAAACCCCTCCAGAAACAGGCGCATCCAGCATCGCTATCCCTTTGAGTTTTGCGGCCGCGCTCACCTTTTGCGATGTACTCGCTTCAATGGTGCTGGAATCAATAATGATAGTGTGGTTTGCAAGGGCGTTGAGAATACCGTTGTTGCCATCGCCGATATAGAGAGCCTCAACGTGTGTTCCAGCAGGTAACATACTGATGACAAAATCGGCATTGTTAACCGCTTCGCTCGCTGTTGCTGCGCTCTGAGCTCCAGCGTCTATCAACGTTTGTACTGCCGCCGGTACAAGGTCAAAAACAGTAAGACTGTGCCCTTTTTTTATCAGGTTCAAGGCCATCGGCCCGCCCATGTTACCTAAACCAATAAATGCTATAGAGGCCATAAAATACTCCCGGTAGTGTTGTTTCTATCATCTGTTCATACAATTCGTACTAGTCAAATTACGGATCGCGCTTTTGATCGGAGTCTTAAGCTAGGATGTTAACTGCTTTGTCACTTACATATGGGCTTTTGCGCTTCACTTCTTAGCTTAACGTCATGCGCAGCATTCGCTGTTTGGCTTGGAAACCGCTATAGATCAGCCAGTGGATTAATAGGCCAGGTCGATCCTGTGTTGGGCGTGGAAAAAAACTGATCGACTGTTTCTCCAGATACTTCTCGAGTCGAATTAAACTGCCATTGGGGTTTTTTGTCCTTATCAATTAGCAGTGCTCGCACGCCTTCGGAAAACTCCGGATAGCGAATGATATGCGTTGCTAGTTGTATTTCCGATTGAAAGACTTCCGCGAGAGAAAAATCCTGGCTCATTTGCAATTGACGGAAAATAATAAGTGCACCTAAGGGCGAACCGTTGGCAAGACCATTTTTGGCCTTCGAAAGCCATGAATTATCTGTTTGTAGCGAGGAGATATTTCCAATGGTTTCAAAAGCGTTAGCCGTGCCACATAGTCGATTGATTTCGTCTATGTTTAGCTCCACGTTTCCCGCCGGTATCGAGTCTTTGCTAGCGACAGAAAAAGGGGTGATGGTATTGCTAAGCCGATGGTGGTTTTCCTTGTCATCGTCCGTCAAGGTCAATTCCGTCAGGGCGTCAATGAATTTCAGATAGTATTGTTGGCATATAAAGTCATCTGCAATCCCGGTAAACAAACTGTCTGTCGCATTTATTGAGGCTCCCGTTAGAGCGAGAAATACACCACTTTTACCCGGCATGCGATTTAGGAACCAGCTGCCACCGACGTCTGGAAATAGAGCGATGCTGACTTCTGGCATGGCAATACGCGTTTTCTCTGTAACGATACGATGGCTACAGGCTGCTAAAATACCTAGTCCGCCACCCATAACGATGCCATGTCCCCAGCAAATTATTGGTTTGGCGTAGCTGTGTAGCAAGTAATTAAGACGATATTCGCGAGTAAAAAAACTCTCCGCATATTCACAGGGGCCGCCCGGTTTGCTAAGCGCTGATGCATGGAGTGCCTGGACATCGCCGCCCGCGCAAAACGCTTTTTCGCCGCTGGCATTGATCAGTACCACGCCAATACTATCGTCTATACGCCAAGAGATTAACTGCTGGTAAATCAGGTCTATCATTTCCAGCGTCAACGAGTTTAGGGTTTTCTCTGCGTTTAGGGTGATAACGCCTATGTTTCGGCCTTGTCTACATTCTAAAGTTTTAAATAGTACCGGAGCGGTCATTTGAGTGCCCAAAATAATGTGAGTGTAAAATGAAAGCGAGTCCCAAGGAGTTATTGGTTTTTCCAGATGGGTTTACGTTTTTCCAAAAATGCGTTAACCCCTTCGACTTGGTCTTCGGTATCAAACAAATCGATAAAACGCTCCCGCTCAAGTGCCAAAGCCGGGTTTACGGCAGTATTTCGTGCTTGATGAATCAGTGTTTTACAAAACGACACTGACACTGGGCTTTGCTGAGCAACTTTAGTTGCCAGTGCGAGGGCTTTTTCTTTTGCTTGTCCTTTTGCTACGACTTCTTGAACAAGGCCTATGCGTTCAGCAGTTGTAGCGTCCAATTGTTCTCCACAAAGAATCATGCGTTTCGCCCAACCTTCACCCACTAGCCATGCGAGCCGTTGGCTGCCCCCACCACAGGGCAGTAAACCCACTTTAGGTTCTGGCAAAGCCAATTTTGAATGCTCTTCCGCAATTCTTATGTCACAGGCCAAGGCGGCTTCGAGACCACCTCCCATAGCAAAGCCATTGATTGCAGCTATTGATACGCCGCGAAAATCAGCCAGGGCATCGAAAGCTTCGCCAAAATGTCGAGCCATTTTTGAAGCAACGCCAATATCGCCGTCGGCAAAGAGGTTGAGGTCTGCTCCGGCTGAAAAAAACTTTTCTCCTTCGCCAGTAATGACCAAACTATAGATATTCCTATCGTTGTTAAGTTTCGATACCAGGTTTTTTAACCCGCTAAGGCTCTCGGCGTCCCAGGTATTTGCAGAGGGATTGTCGATAGTGATGAGTGCTGTGTGGTCGACGATAGAAACTTTCAATTTCGTCGTGGTACTGTAGTCTTCTGTATCGTCATTACTATGATGTTTACTAACAGTATCGTTCATTTCAAAACCTCCATTACACCTTCAACTAATAAGCGCCGGGAAATAATGACGCGCATAATTTCGTTTGTTCCTTCGAGTATTTGATGTACGCGGCAGTCGCGCACATAGCGTTCTAATGGCAGGTCACTGATGTATCCATAGCCGCCATGAATTTGTAAAGCGTCGTTGCAAACTTTGAATCCAATGTCAGTCGCAAACCGCTTAGCCATTGCACAAAATGCGCTGGCTTCCGGTTCACTGTTGTCGAGCTTAAATGCGGCTAGACGGATCATTTGGCGGGCAGCGACTAGTTCGGTTGCCATATCTGCGAGTTTAAATTGTGTTGCTTGAAAATCGGCAATGGCCCGACCGAATTGTTTACGCTCGCCGCTGTATAGAATAGCAGCTTCGAGTGCGGCTTGTGCCGTACCAACGGAGCAGGTTGCTATGTTTAAGCGGCCGCCGTCGAGACCTTCCATCGCAATAGCAAAGCCTTGCCCTTCTTTGCCCAGGCGATTGGTGGCCGGAACGATGACATTGTCGAAGCTAATCGTACAGGTGGGCTGTGAGTTCCAGCCCATTTTTTTCTCTTTACTGCCGTAGCTTATTCCCGGGCTGTTTGCGGGAATGGCAAAAGCGGTGATACCTTTGGGGCCGTCTGCGCCGGTGCGGAGCATGGCAACGAGAACGTCGGTCTCGCCACCACCGGAAATAAACATTTTACTGCCGTTTACGCGGTAACTGTCGCCTTCACGTTGTGCCGAGCTGCGGAGCGACGCCGCATCGGAGCCGGCATCGGATTCGGTAAGGCAATAGGACGCTAATTTTTCGCCGCTGACCAGGCTCGGACACCATTGTTCAATAAGATCGGCGTTCCCGTATTTTCCAATCATACCGGTAGCCATATTATGAATGGTGAGAAACGCTGCGGTTGACGTACAGCCGCGAGCTAATTCTTCGACAATGATACTGGTGTCGAGTCGGTTGAGACCCAAGCCGCCAGCATGCTCCGGGGTGTATAAACCCATAAATCCGAGTTTGCCGGCTTGCTTTAAGGCATCCTTGGGGAATATTTTTTCTGCATCCCATTGCGCAGCATTCGCGCCAAATACATTGTCAGAAAATGCCCGAGCGGTTTCGGCAAAGGCTTGTTGGTCATCGGTTAAGCGAAAGTCCAAGATCGTCTCCCTATTTTAACTGGATCGTTAGATTGGGTTCCTTGTCGGTTGATTCTACTTCGTCATAGGTCCAACGTGCTGTTACCGTTTTGGTTTCGGTATAAAACCTTACGGCTTGTTTTCCATAGGCGTGAAGATCACCCATAAACGAGCCCTTCCATCCGGTAAAAGAAAAGAACGGCATGGGTACGGGTATTGGAATGTTGATGCCGACTTGGCCGACTTCAATTTCGTGTTGAAACTTTCGTCCAGCGCCACCTGATTGTGTGAAAATCGAAGTGCCATTACCGTACGGACTATCGTTAATTAGATCTATTGCTTCTTGTAAAGAATCGACGCAAATACAGCATAATACGGGACCAAAAATCTCCTCTCGGTAAATGACCATGTCGGTGGTCACATCGGTAAATAAGGTAGGGCCAACCCAGTTGCCATCGGGGTATCCTTCTACCGTACAATCAGTGCCATCGAGTAAACAGGTGGCTTCCTGTTTACCTGTCTCAATAAAATCGAGAACTCGTCGTTGAGCAGTTTTGCTGATTATCGGTCCGTAACCCGCAGCGCTGTCATTCCAAACACCGGGTCTGACCTTAGACATTTTTTCTTTCAATTGGTTAATGAGTAGTTTGCTTTCACCGACAAATACCGCCACGCTAATTGCCATGCAGCGCTGTCCGGCGGCACCGACTGACGCTCCAACAAGTGCATTGACCACTTGCGTCTTATCGGCGTCGGGCATGATAACCATATGGTTTTTTGCGCCGGCAAAACATTGTGCACGTTTCATTTCATTACACGCTGTTTTATAAATAGTTGAGGCCACAGGGACCGATCCAACGAACGAGACACCCCTAACGTCGGGATGCTTTAAGAGAGCGTCTACCTGGTCTTTACCACCCTGTATTAGTTGCACAACGCCTTTGGGTGCACCCGCTTGCTGGAAAAGCTCGATCAAACGAACAGGAGTGAGTGGGTCTTGTTCGGAAGGTTTTAAAATAAAGGTATTACCGCAAGCCACCGCTAATGGGAACATCCATAAAGGAATCATGGCGGGAAAGTTGAAAGGCGTAATGCCAACAAACACACCCATCGGTTGCATGTAGCTAAAAGTGTCGATACCTCCTGCGACATTCTCAACCGTTTCCCCCATCATTAGAGAGGGAATGTTAGCAGCATGTTCGACAACTTCTATGCCTCTCCACACGTCGCCTTTAGCGTCTTCAAAGGTCTTGCCGGTATCTTGAGCTAGCAATTCACCCAGTTCGTCGTGGTGCTCTTTTAGCAGATGTTGGTAGCGCAGCATTAGTCGAGCGCGGTCGGCGATCGATGTGTTTTTCCAGGTCTTAAACGTTTCCTTGGCGCTATCAATTGCCCGGGTGATTTCCGCAGGCGTAGCGTAAGGCACTTCCGCTAAAATTTGCTGAGTCGCTGGGTTGCAGACAGCGAGTTTTTGCTCGCTTTCGCTCGTTATGAATTCCCCGTCGATGAACAGTGGGACTTGTTGAATTGTGTTTGTGGGCATTGTCGTTAACCTCGTTGTGCTGTGCTAGCCTAATAAACGGCAGCGAATTGATTTGTCCTGAAAGGCTCATGCTAACAAGGAGTTGGTCACCAGTAGAATTGACAATATTGCTATAAACATGGACGATATTGCTATTTTTATCCATGTTGGTACAGTGCTGTATTACTCTCTTGGAGGTTTACACATTGAGTCAGCCGTCGCAGTGGCCTTTGACATTTGATGCTGTGCGTTCGATTACACCGCAGTTTATCGTCAACGAGCTTGCCGCTAACCCTTTAAGCAGTGATTGTTACCCTATCGCTATGGGTTACTACCCGCGGGCTAATGGTCATTCTATACACCGCTTGCAGCACGATGATAACTTGTTGCTTTACTGCACGGACGGTAGTGGTGAAATAGAAACCGACGATTTTTCGGGTGTTCTAAAAAAGGGCGATGTCTTGTTACTTCCGGAAGGATATCGACATAGATATCAGGCCAGCAACAGAACACCATGGACAGTGTATTGGTTTCACTTTAAAGGAGCTAGCTGTCGTCAATTGCTTCAAAATGTGGGCTATGATCCTGAGCAGCCGGTCATGTCTATCGGGTTTCAGCTACAATTGATTGCTGATTTCAAACGTTTGTTAGCCGTTCGCCATACGGGCTTTAATGTCGCTGCGTATTTTCATTGTGCAGCGGTCATTAGGCAGATTCTGTGCTTTTTGGCATTGGAGGTAAAAACGTTAAATAGTTCGAAAAAGCACAATTTTAGTCTCGATGAAATACAACGATTTATGCAAGAGAGAATTAACGGCGATCTTAACTTGGAGACTCTTGCTGCCGGTTTCAATCTGTCAAAATATCATTTTAGTAACAAGTACAAGCAGTTAACGGGCTATCCGCCAATTAAGCATTTTATTCATATGAAAATGGAACGTGCTTGTTATCTCCTCGATTCAAGTTCGGCGTCGGTAACATTGATCAGTCATCAATTAGGTTACGACGATTCATTGTACTTCTCTCGGCTCTTTCGGAAAACGGTGGGGCTTTCCCCTTCCAAATACCGTTTGCATGGTCGCGGCTGAGGCCGGCGGCGAGCTTTAGGTGTTCTTTCAGACGTTCTAAATGACATGTTTAGCAATTAGGTCATGGAGGATTGTGAATAGTCGTTATACACTAAGAGAAAATTCTTCCAGATAACTATTCGAGAAAAACTATGTCCGCTACTAATGATCAGCTACCCCAATTAGGCGCAAACACCATTACTGAGGTGATAGCTGCAATGACGCCTGAAGAGAAGGTTAATTTTCTCATTGGTACTGGTATGGATTTCCCCGGACTGCCGCCGAAATTACAGGCGCCGGTCGTCGGTTCTACGAATAAAGGAAAGGTGCCCGGTGCGGCTGGAAATACCTGTGCGATTCCACGATTGGGTATTCCGTCTATCGTCATGGCCGATGGGCCGGCGGGAGTCAGAATAAATTCGCATAGAGAAAATGAAGCCCAGACTTTCTTTTGTACGGCGTTTCCCATTGCGACCTTATTGGCATCGAGCTGGGATGTCGATCTGGTAGAGAGTGTCGGTAAAGCGATGGGCGTTGAGGCAAAGGAGTATGGGGTCGATATATTACTGGCACCGGCCTTAAACATTCATCGAATCCCTCTGGGGGGTAGAAATTTTGAATATTACTCGGAAGACCCATGGGTGTCCGGAAAAATAGCGGCAGCAATGACCAACGGAATTCAGTCTCAAGGCGTTGGCACGTCTGTAAAACATCTTGTCGCCAATAATCACGAATGGAACCGCAATGTGATTAATGTAAAAATTGATCAGCGGGCCTTGCGTGAAATTTACCTGAAAGGCTTTGAAATTGCGATTAAGGAAAGTTGTCCCTGGACTGTGATGACGTCCTATAACAAGGTTAACGGAACTTACACTTCGGAGAGTGCTGAGCTGCTATCGACAATTTTGCGGGAAGAATGGGGGTATGAGGGTTTTGTTGTTACCGATTGGCTGGCTGGACGTGATCCCGTGGCGCAATTAAACGCAGGTAACGATTTATTGATGCCGGGAAGTATTTACCAGCAGGAAATTTTGCTTGCTGCAATACGCAGCGGCGAGCTCGAGGCCTCTATTTGTGATCGCAACATCGAAAACATCCTGAATATCATTCTACAGAGCCCGACCTTTCTCGGCTATCAATATAGTAATGCTCCCGACTTGAAAACCGACGCCGCGATTGCCAGGTCAGCGGCCTCACAAGGAATGGTCTTGTTGAGAAATCAGCTTGAGACTTTGCCTGTTAGTGAGAAAGCGTGTTTTGGTGTTTTCGGGGTAACGTCTTATGAAATGATTACCGGGGGAACGGGTAGCGGCAACGTTAATAGAGCCTATACGATCTCTCTTCTGGAGGGTTTAAAGTCTGCGGGTTTTTCATGCTCCGAAACGATTGAGTCTCGTTATAATAATTTTATCGATGCGCAAAAGTTGAAAAGAGTTGAAGTGACTGAGGCTTTTATGCCGCATCAGGCGTTGCCAGA
>JBLHNZ010000088.1:0-11312 GCA_047623245.1 Oceanicoccus sp.
TTCAGTCAATATCTTACCGACTGTGAGCAGGACCCTCAAGTGCGTTGTGTCGTATTAACTGGTTCGGGGCGGGGTTTTTGCGCCGGTGGCAATGTAAAGCAACAGTCAGCACAATCGAAAGATAAAAATCCTGACATGCAAACATCCAGTGCTCAACGCGTAATCGCACTGCAACAAGGGCATATGGAAATAAGCCACAAACTGCACACAATGGCAAAACCAACGGTTGCACTTGTCAACGGACCCGCCGCTGGTGCAGGAATGTCGGTTGCACTGGCTTGCGACCTCAGGTTTTGTTCAGATAAAGCGAGTTTCCACACCGCATTTGGAAAAGTGGGATTATCGGGTGACTATGGTGGATCTTACTATTTGCAACATTTAATTGGCTATGGACGCGCGTTAGAACTCTACTATAGCGGTGAAAAGGTGGACGCTGAGCGAGCTTTGTCCCTCGGCATCGCCAATCAATTAGTACCTCATGATCAGTTTAGAGAAAAAGGGCTTGAGTATTGTGCGCGATTTGCTGCCGGTCCGACCCACACCTACGGCAATATGAAGTTGAATTTTAATATCGCTGAAACAGCAACATTAGAAGATTCACTTGCCAATGAAGCCAAAACAATGATTGCAAGTGGTATGACAAAAGACCATGCCGAGGGGGCTCTATCCTTTGTGGAAAGACGAGCGCCGAAATTTACTGGAGAATAACACTAGGTGCTTGTCCGAGAATAAGGGGTGTGGCGAGGGAAAGCAGTAGGTCTCTATTCTCGGGCAGGCACCTAGCACTCAGGCTAAAACGGGATCAGGATTGAAGCATATTGATATGGGCCTCGATGGTATAATCAAGGATTTCTTTGTACTCTTCCATGTTCCATCGACTAATACTTAACATCTCGAGCCCATAAAGCGAAGAAGCCATTGCTTTTTCGACCATGATCAACTTGTCTGTCGGCAAACCCAAGCCATCCATATACCAAACGAACCATTCCTCATAGGCTTTACCCTGTTGTAATAAACGTTTTCGCATTTTCTTACCCAGAGGTGTGTCGTACCTGGAATTAACCACAATATCAATTAGTGCTCGATAAATGTCTGTTCCAACCAAATCAATTCGGAAAGTTCCCTGCGCTTTCATACGAGCGACCATATCACCTTTTCTCTCCAAAGATTTTTCTGCTTCCGTGGTTTGAGAAAAAATGTCCTCTATTGCGCTCAAGATCAAGCCATCTCTATTGCCAAAAAGATGTTGCACTGCCCCGGTAGTTACTTTGGCACCGAGTACGATGTCAGAAAGTTTACAGTTATTGAGTCCAGATTTAGCAATCTGTTTGATGGTAGATTGCAGAAGAGCCTTTCGGGTGTACTCTCTCCTTTCATCTTGAGTTTTTCTTTCTATTTTTCTCGTCTTTGCCATTACCCAAAAGTCCACTATATGTGAAGGTCGTAATTCTGATTGACCGAAAATTTTTTACAGAGAATATTCCTACTTGCAAAACACTATCCCGTAAATAGGCCTCTATAAACACACTAATATTAACACATCCTAAGTTTAACTGCTCAACCTAATAGGCTCGAAAAACCACGATTAGATCATCGAGATTAAAATTAGTTCGAGACGTGGCCGTGATAAAGATAGTATCAGACGGTACTAATGTAATGAACCATCCCCACCACCTTCAGTGCTGAGAATTTGCATTTTCGCAAGTTTACAACAAGTTGGAAGTTCTTAAATTTGGATGGGGGATTGTTATGAATATGACTGTTTTAGCCATTGATATTGCTAAGGGAGCCTTTCAATTGCCTGGCGTTGATACAGCGGGTAAAGTCGTTTAGCTACCCCAAACTCGCTCTCTCCAAGTAATCCTTCCATCCCATCACCTATAGGCCCCCCAAAAGATCTCCCGCAACGCACACGCAGCCACTCCTGCAGGACTCTCGATCAGTAAAATTTGCAGAGAGCAGAGGAGGGCCGTTCTCAGACGCACTCGCCAGTTACCCCACGAACCAATTACCGGCAGTCAATTGGTCTTCCCGTAGAATTACTTTCCTGCAGGAACAAAAAAAGCCCAACAAATCAATGATCTGCAGGGCTTTCTTCGATCAATATGGCTCCGAATGTTGGGATCGAACCAACGACCCATTGATTAACAGTTAACTGGTCTACGTTTTTGCGTCAGGGTAAGTTGAAGAAACCTAACACTTTTATCTTGTAGTTGACTGACGTTCTCTCGATGGAGACCTTGCCGGAGACCCGCCATTGCCATCAAGTCATGTAAATCAAGGGTGTTGGCAACTTAACTTCCCATATCTGATAATCAGGACATGAATAGGTTTTGCCAACTAAGCTCGCCGGAAATCCTAGAATCGGACAGTGAATACCTCTAAGCGGCTCCGATTTCCACCAGATATCATCAGCTACGCAGTCTGGCTGTACTGTGGATTTAATCTAAGTCACAGAGATATCGAAGACCTTTTGGCTGAACGAGGCATCACCGTTAGCCGCGAAGCAATCCGTCTCCGGTGCAATAAGTTTGGAGCGATTTATTCACGCCGACTGAAGCGCAAACATCGCGGGTATGGAGACACGTTTTACATCGATGAAGTCTTTATCAAAATAAATGGCAAGCAGCACTACTTATGGCGGGCCGTTGACCAAGACGGCGAGGTCGTTGATGTCTACCTTCAAGAAAAACGCGTTGGGGCTTCAGCAAAGCGGTTTTTCAAGCGCCTGTTACGAAATCACAAAGGTGAACCTCGGAAGATTGTGACAGATAAATTGCGGAGCTATGGAGTTGCTCATCGTGAGTTGATTCCAGAAACCACCCACAGCACTGAGCAGTATGAGAATAACAGGGCAGAGCAATCTCATGAAACGACTAGGGTGAGGGAGCGTGGGATGCGAAAGTTCAAGTCTGCTAGGCCGGCGCAGAGTTTCTTGGGTGTTCGTGCTGCTGTCAACAATCTATTCAATCTGCAGCATCATTTGGTTAGGTCAGGCCACTACCGTGATTTGAGAGATAGTGCCTTTGCGTCTTGGAAAAGTGCAGTGGTGTGAATGATGGCGTAAACAGGCCAGTTTCACGGATGTTAATAGTTAAGTTGTCAAAACCCTAACGAAATCTCAGGATAGGTGCGTTTGCAGAATGGGAAAGGGCGGTTGATTGAGGTCTGAGGCTAGGATTTTTTGGATTCAAAAAGTCACTTGCCAATACCACTCTGAGGCTTCCCTGATAGGGTCTAGTGGGTATTGATGGTTTGCGGAGTAGCGTGTATAAGACTAATAAACGTCCCCTTCCCCATTCAACATACTCTAGAAAACAGGCTATTGGTAATCGTTTTGTCCGCCGCCCACTACTATAAACCTGCCTATTTCTCACTTTTTATAAGATATTTTCTCTTAACGTGTAATTAAATACTCATTCCGGTAGCGATGACTTTTGTCATTTCATCGGCAATCTGGTATCCGGTGATATCTGAATTTTTAGCCAACCACCTTTGAATGAAAAAATGCGCTCCCATTGTCGCTCCAAGTACAGGTGTGGCAGACCTAGCTTCGCCTTGGCTTTCGGCTAGTTTAAACATGTTATTAACGGCTTCGCCGATGGCATCAGCTCGGCCTTGGAAGCTGTTGGGCAACGAATACTGGCCTGGAGATAATATCATGGGCGGTGCTTTGCTTGCTTGGGCCTGGCAGTTCAAATGAAATACGGTCATCATTTGTTCCATGCCTTTTTGTGATGAGCGGCCTGCGGTCTCGATTATGGCATCATAAATATCAAAGGCTCGCGTATAGCAAGATAGTATTAATTCTTCTTTGTCCTTAAAATGATGATAGATCGCACCCTTGGTGACCCCCAAATTCTTCCCGATGTCGCTAATTGAAGCGCCCAAAACACCTTTTTGATTGAATAGCAAAGCCGCAGAATTAGTAAGCTCTCGTCTTTTTTGTTCCTTGCTGTCTGAGACATTAAACGGATTAAAATTTGTGATAAGTTCAGGTTCGAAATATTGTGGGAAGTTAAAACTTGCATCCATATATTCGGCCAGGCCGCTCATAAGGAAATTTGCTAATGGTTTTGCTTTGTCTTTGCGGTTTTTTTGGAAACTAGCGTCACTAGTAGGATCTTCTTTACACATTTGAATAGTGTAGTCGATGACACTTATAATCATGTAAGCGACAAGGTCAGAATTCACAGCCTTTAATGATTTAGACTTTTGGCCTTCTTGGATTATTTGGGAAAGGGCGCTTATATTGGAGCGCGATTTTTTTAAGATCAATTCTCGGTCGGATTTAGATAAACTTTCCACATTGTTCAAAATCGCGATTTCATCACCATCTCCGGCCAAAGACATTTCAATGAAGGCTCTCAATTGTTTAGGCGGGGCGTCAGTGGTTTTTACTGCTTGTTCTAAATATTGCGAGGTTCTATCGCAGCTGCGTAGATAACATTGAGCCACTAAATCATTGCGATTTTTAATATAGTAATAAAGGGCATTTGGAGTAGTACCCATTGCTGCCGCCACGTCAGCTAATTTTATCGACCCTATCTCATTTTCATTAAGCAGCCGTGCGCCTTCATTCAAAATCTCCTCCAGTCGACTTTGATGTTTTGGTAGTGGGGGCTTCAGTGGATTCTTCTTTAGTAGTGCGTTCATAGCGCATACCCTAACATAAAATAAACTTGCATATTACAATATTCCTCTATAGGGTATTAAAACATACCAGAAAGTAAAATAATATGTTATCGGGAGAAAAAGATGTTTCACTTAAAGTCTGCAGTGGGTTTATGTGCAGTTTCGACGATTGCGATTTCTGCATCGGCCTTCGGCGCCACCGCCCCGTTGGCACAACAAACTAATGCCGAAGAGCTTTTGCTTGAAGTTGTAACGGTTACGGCGCAAAGACGCCAACAAAGCGCCCAAGATGTAGGCATCGCTATCTCTGTTATCGGACAAGAAGAATTAAAAAGCCGCCGGGTCACAGGCGTGTCCGATTTCATATTGTTTACGCCCAACGCCAGTGTTAAAGAAAATGTACCTGGCTTAAGCCCTACTGTTTCTATTCGTGGTATCGGTCTGAACGACTTCAACGCCACAAATAATCCTTCCGCGGGTGTCTATATTGACCAGGTTGCCTTGAGCTCCCTCGCGCTTTTAAGTACCGATTTGATCGACCTGGAGAGAATGGAAGTCCTAAAGGGGCCACAAGGCACGCTTTATGGCCGAAATTCCACCGCTGGCGCATTGAATATTGTTACGGCAAAACCAGATTTCGATGAAAAATATGGAATGGTAAACGCTGGCTTAGGTAATTATGATATCAAAGAAGTAGAATTCATGGCTAACCTTCCCTTGTCCGATCAGTTTGCCATTCGTATTGCAGGCAAACAATCTAAACAAGACGAAGGATTTTATACCAACAATGTTCTAGGTCGCGATGTCGGCCGTCGCGATGATCTTACAGGTCGTATAACGGCTGCTTGGCGGCCAAGCGAAGACGTTGACGTTCTCCTGAAAGTTGAAAAGAAGGACGTCGATTCTGAAATCGGATCGCCGGAATTTATTGGTTTCATTCCAACCGCGGCCGAATCAAATTGTCCGGGCCAGCCAGGATGCTCAGACTATTTTGGATTTAATGATACGGATGGAGATCCATTCAGTGTGTGGAATTCTACCGCTCCTGATTATACGGCAGACCATTATGAAACCACGGCCCGTGTGGACGTTGATTTGGGCTTTGCAACACTGACATCTGTCACCGGATATATTGATTTTAGCCGAATGTATAGCGGGGATGTAGATATTTCTAGCGCCGCTTTGTTAGATTTTGTAACTTATGATGACGTGAAACAACTATCACAAGAAGTCCGCTTATCTGGAGATAATGAACAGGTGAATTGGCAGACTGGCGCCATTTATTCCAAGGATAAGGTGGATATCCAATATGATGGTATCCTGGGGATATTCAATACGACGAGCCTTACCCAAACCCACCAAGAATCTACCGCAAAAGCGATTTTCGGTCATGCCGAATGGTTCGTGCGCGAAGATGTCAGCGTCATTACCGGGTTACGTTATTCTGACGAAAATCGTGCAAACAAAGGTGCAACCAAAGACCTTGTAAACCTGCCGCCGATGAGTTTTCTTTCCCCAACTACCCCTATAGGGTCTGCGCCTGTAACTGTGGCATCGATTGATGATGAGATAAACGAAAAGAGTTGGGCATGGAAGCTTGGGCTGAACTGGAAACCATCAGATGACGTGTTGGTTTATATTAGTGCTTCTCAGGGAACGAAAAGTGGCGGCTTCTATTCTGGTGTTTCGTTAAGTGATGCACAGTTGAAGCCTTACGACAAAGAAACTCTGATCGCATATGAAGTCGGCATCAAAGGACAATTGGAAGGCGACATGGGTTTTGCAAGGTACAGCCTAGGGTCTTTCTATTACGATTATCAAGATATGCAAACCTTCGTTGTTGATACGGATACTGGTTTGGGTGTTCCAAAATTGGGGAATGTGGGTGAGGCCGAACTCTACGGACTTGATCTTGATCTGACTTTTGCACCTTCGGCAGTAAAAAACCTAACCCTGAATATTGGTGCTGGGTACATTGAATCTGAACTTGGTACCTATGTCGACGGCGTTGGCGTTGTTCCTAAAGGCAATGAACTTCCTGATGCGCCAAAATATACCGTGAACCTTGGTGTGACATATTCGATGAATATTACTGATACGATTTCAGCGCGAGTTGCCCTGAACAGTCGATACCAGTCTGAAGTCTATAAAGATTCTCGGAATACTCCAGCTTTACAAGGGGAAAGCCGTTGGGTGTCTAACGCACGTGTTTCCCTAATGAATGAAGGCGATTGGGACGTGTCCCTTTGGGCTAAAAACCTAACAGATGAAGAAGTTTATAATCATGGAACGCTTAGCGCTGCTTTCGGTTCGGGTTCTCGTCTTTACGGTCCACCACGTACATATGGGCTTTCTGTTACGAAGCATTTCAATTAATGCCAGTCTAGGCTTTACATTTTTTCCGAACAATAAGGATAGTGTGTGGGTGATTCTCACACTGTTCTTAATCAGCTAACCATTTATATTGTAGTATTTTTTCAAGGGATTTTTATGACCCGGTTCTTCTCTTCTTTTTTCGTTGCGATTTTATTTTCGACTTTTACGCTTGGGACAGCACAAGCTGATACATCCACATGCGAAGTTTTACCCGTAGCTGTTGATCTAAACTTTGGTGCTGATCAACAGGAAAACCTTGAAAACATTCTTACTGAAATGGTTGAAAAGAATATAGCGCCCGGTGCTGTCATGTTGATCGAGCATAAAGGAAAATTAGTTTTCTCCCATACAGTTGGAATGGCTGACATAGAGCGTGCGCGCCCGATGACATCGGATGCATTGTTTAGAATTTATTCTATGACAAAACCTTTAACTTCCGTGGTTGCCATGCGCATGGTTGAGCAAGGTAAACTAAAGCTTGATGATCCTATCAGTAAATATATTCCAAGCTTTGCTAGTGCTCGTGTTTGGGCTGGAGATGATGCAGGTGAAGAAACTGAGCCATTAGAGCGGCCTATTTTGGTGGCAGACTTGCTGCGGCATACAGCCGGGTTTACTTATCTAAATCCAGGCAGTCCCATTGGGCGTTTGTACATGGCTAAGGGAATTCTAGGTGGACCCGGTGCAGGTACGCCGCTAAAATATGGCGTCAAACCTGTTACCAGCTTGCAAATGCTGGCAGACCGGATCGCCGAAACGCCTCTTTTAAACCAACCAGGAAGTAAGTTTACATATGGCAATGCCGTTGATGTTTTAGGTAGAGTTATGGAGATTGCAAGCGGACAAACTCTCGGTGATCTCATTCGCAATGAAGTAACTGTACCATTGGGCATGAAAGACACGAGCTTTGCAATTCCTGCAGGAACACAATCTCGACTTACCAATAATTATGCCGCCAGACCCCAAGTCAGTAATGGTCCAAAGGATGGTTCAACTCTTAACTACAAAGAGTTGAACGTAGGCAAGTTAGGACTTGCGGATGATGCCCAAAATAGCGTCTTTCAAAATAAAACTATCGAGTTTGGTGGCGCGGGACTTTTATCTACAGCGCAAGATTATTTACGTTTTACAACAGAGATACGACGCGCAGCGAACGGCCACCCATCCGAGCTTGTTAACGCCAATTCCATACAGCAAATGCGTACGGATCAATTGGACGCAAAGGCACGCGCCAATTCCCCCGAGCTAAGCAGGGTTGGGTTTGGTTTTGGTTTTGCTGTGCGCACCGCACCAACCCAAGAAGACCCGGTATACCCAAAGTGTGGAATTTCTTGGGGTGGCGCTGCATCGACTCAATTCTGGATAGATCCTGCAAATGAAGTATCCGGAGTACTGATGACACAAGTTTTTGGAGGCAATGTAAAAAGCTATTGGATGGCCGCCTTGAAATCCATATATGCAAACAAGTAATATAGGTTGCTGAATGGTCACGCAGACTGCGCGCCAAAGATAACGCAGCTGTCCATTAATCTTGATAAATACTTCATCCACGAACCATTGATCACCCAAGTGCCCCCGCTTTTTCTTTAAAGTTTTGACGAAGGTGGGCGCTAACTTTAGGCACCATTGCCTAATGATTTCATACGATACTACGACACCTCGGCTCGCCAGAATTTCTTCAACATCCAGGAAACTCAGTGTAAATCGATGGTAAACCCAAACGGCATGACTAATGATTTGGCTCGGATAGCGATAGCTTTAATACGTTTTCATGCTCGGGTATTATATTGTACTTAGTTAAGTTGTCAGTGCCCTGGGCGGGCCAACCCAAGCCGCTGTGGATCTGAAAGGTTGCACCCTGACCGACGACCAAAACGACAAACTAACATTCGATCAACCCTTAATCATCGAACCAAATGGCTATGCAGTTATAGGTAGCGGTAAGAGTGAAGAGGCCAATCAGCCTGCCGCTTTAACGAACTTGGCTTATCAATTTTCAGCCGGTGATTTTCAGTTATCCACTGGTCCCGATCAAGTAGAGTTGAAATGTTTAGGTGTTTTAGTCGATAGGGTAGTCTATCAAGCCTATCGCGCGGGGCCGGCCACCGATTTTCGCGGCTGACAGCTTGAGCCTAACTCACTTAACAGTATCGACAATGATCAGCTATCGAGCTGGTGTTACACTGGTTTGCCGATACTGTCAGAAAAAAACCTTTATGGAAAAAATAAAGTGGCCTCGCCCGGGCGCGCTAATTCCGTATGCGCAACAAAGGCATTACCTTATTTGCATGTTAATAATCAACAGGCCGTACTTGTTGACGGTATAGACTTTAACGAGACTTTAGAGATTGCAAAGGAAGAATTAACTAGAGACATCGCCACAGCAGAGCTCACCATTTGGGCGCTGCGCGATCAAGTGATTACTCCAGATGTAGCTAGAACAATTGCCGTTTTATATCGAGATAATATCGACAAGCTCTACCAGGCCAAGCCCTTTACTGCGATCGATTGGAACCATGCTGTTTGGCACTTTGCTTGGGCGATAGCCAATCTCTATCGCAATGGAGATAGTGCTGTCAAAGCCGAGCTACAACAAGTATATGAAGATGCTATCACTAGGCCCAAAACCTTGGAAAGGTTTCAATTGGTGGCAACAGACAATGTGCTGGGTCATGAGATTTTAATGGGTGATGCCCACGATGCAGGTCATGAATTTGGCCAGGGACATATTGTCGTGCCCGGAAATCCTGATTATGTGCAAAGTTACGAAGAATACCTGGAGAATAGGGGCAGTGATTTCACTACTAGTGTTATCAATGTACTGTTTAATGGGTATGTATTTATTAGAAATTTGTTTAGTTAAGTTTTGCTGAAAAAATTCTTGAACGATAACCCGTGTCCTTCGCAATTGTTCGTACCCACTGCCGGGAATTTTTAGGATTTATAAAAGCTAGCGACGCACTTCATCTCGATAAGCGGCTACCACTAGCTTGCCACGAAGAGTATGTTAGCGCTTTAATGGGGCGTTTGTTCTTCTTATACTCTGCCCACTTTAATCTTCCCTACAGACCTTCCCCTCCGAGCAATCCCACCAGCTCGCCACCCCATCGCCTGGGCCCCAAAAGTTCCCGCAGTGCACATGCAGCCACTCCGCAGGACTCTCAATTCGTTACACTCGCTGGAAGCAGGCGAGGGCGGTCTCGCGGAGATGACCCACCTCACCCCACGACCAAATTACCTGCAGTCATTTGGTCATCCCATGGGATTATGTTCTTTCAGCCACAAAAAAGCCCCGCAAATCTATGATCTGCAGGGCTTCTTCGATAAATGTGGCTCCGAATGTTGGGATCGAACCAACGACCCATTTATTAACAGTTAGTTGGTCTACGTTTTCGCATTTGAGTAAGTTGAAGAAATCTAACGGTTTTTCTATGTAAGTGGCTGACACCTTCCCGATTGAAACTTTGCCCGAGCAGAGCAATCGCATGATGCAACAAGGGTTCGAGAGCGAGGGATGCGGCGATTCAAATCGATGGCACAGGCTCAACGGTTTGTTGCTGCCCATGCTGCAGTTCAGTATCTTTTTAATTTAGGTCGGCATCTGGTCAGAGCTGAACACTACCGAAACATGAGAATCAGTGCGTTCGGAGAATTGAGCAGGGCGGTTGCTTGAAGGTTCGGCCCTGATTATCATCGATTGCAGGACTTAACTTGTCAGAAGCCCTGCAAGGCGTTGTTGGTATCGTATTGGCGACGGGTTGTCGGGTTAGTTGGGGGTTTCGGGCTGGTTGCTGGTAATCATCTGATTTTACGAGTGAAATAGTAATTCGCCACCCACAGGTTGAATTTCATGCTTTAGAAACCAGGTGTACCGAGGGTACTGGCGAGTTAACTTATCAGTACCCAAAGTCGTGTTAAAGACGGCGGCATTTCAGGTAGGCCAGGAATTCCCGGTGGGTATAGTCGGGCAGAAAATGGCACTGCTGAGCCGGATGTCGTGCAACGTTTATTCGAAATGGACGCCTGTGAGCTTCTCCGATTCGATGAAGAGGCGCTTTGCGCTTTCTGCATCGTAGGCCCACGGCGCATAGCCGTTTCTGGGATGCTCTTTTGTCACAGGCTTCGCAATCTGGCAATCGGCCAGGTACGCGCCGCCATGGTTCGATAGCTCCGGCGCCGTCGCAGCCCAGACCGAGGTCGCTGCGCCCTGTGGAACCGTTTTTTCCTCGACGCCGTCGTTTCGAATGCTTTCACGCATGCTCTCTAATACCGCAGACGGCAGATGGCGCATGAGGTCGGTT
>JBLHNZ010000089.1:0-11254 GCA_047623245.1 Oceanicoccus sp.
CGGGCTTAATGTCGCGTGGCTCAATACTCTTTCCTTTTTATACTTTACTAATATCAATTTTACGTTGTTAATGGTGAGAACTCATTCGCTGGCATTTACGGTGCTGAGATTAAAGGCTGCTTCAATGACTCCTCCGCCCAGACAAATATCTTCTTGATAAAATACCACCGATTGTCCAGGTGTTATCGCACGTTGCGGCTCTTCGAATGTGACTTTGTATCCGTCTATTATCTTTTCGACGGTGCAGATTTGATCGGTTTGCCGGTAGCGTGTTTTCGCCTTACATAGGTAAGGCATTTTTGGTTCATTGCCGTCTATCCAGTGAATGCTACTTGCCGTCAAGCCTATATGAAAGAGTCGTGGGTGGTTACTTCCCTGAGCAATCGTCAACACGTTCTTCGCGATATCTTTTTCTACAACATACCAAGGGTCTTCACTTGCGCCCTTGACCCCACCTATTCCCAAACCTTGGCGTTGTCCGATAGTGTGATACATAAGTCCGGTGTGCTGTCCCATATTGTTTCCAGCAACATCTTCTATCTGACCCGGTTTCGCTGGAAGATATTGTTCGAGAAAGTCCTTGAATCGTCGTTCTCCAATAAAGCAAATACCGGTACTATCTTTTTTATTGTGTGTGACGAGGCCATGATCTTCTGCGAGTTTCCGAACAAAAGGTTTTTCCATGTTCCCGATTGGAAATAAGCTTCGGGAAATCTGCTCGGAACCAACGGCATGTAAAAAATAGCTTTGATCTTTATTTCGATCGACGCCTTTGACAAGCTGCGTCAATTTACCTTCGCCTGTTTTACGAGTGTAGTGACCGGTCGCAATG
Organism: Oceanicoccus sp.; assembly: GCA_047623245.1. GTDB lineage: Bacteria > Pseudomonadota > Gammaproteobacteria > Pseudomonadales > Dasaniaceae > Oceanicoccus. Next base: position 833 of record JBLHNZ010000089.1, read on the forward strand.
AATTGGGCGCCTAGGGTAAGGGCATAGTCTAAAAAGGCTTTGAACTTGATTTCGCGATTGCACAAAATATCCGGGTTAGGTGTGCGGCCGGCCCGATACTCACTTAAAAAGTGCTCGAACACATTGTCCCAATATTCTGATGCGAAATTGGCGGTATGCAAGTGGATGCCAAGCCTGTCACAAACCGCTTGAGCGTCTACCAAGTCATCTTTCGCGGTACAATACTCCGTTCCATCATCTTCGTCCCAGTTTTTCATAAACAGGCCTTCTACGACGTAGCCTTGTTGCTGTAGAAGTAATGCGGAAACAGAAGAATCTACACCGCCAGACATTCCGACGATAACTTTTGAGTTTTGATGTAAGGACATAATAAAGGCAGTTTGATTTAGTTAAAGTTTAGGTTCATCGGATAGCGGTGCCCGTCGCGATATTGTTCGACCGTTTTAATCACAAGCTCAGAGCGCATCCGGTGGCGCTGAGCAAGCATTTCTTCGTAGGTCATCCACAAGGCGCGACTAATTCCTTCATCTAGCGGTTGGTCGGGGTCGTGAGATAGGGCTTCGCCGAAAAATGTTGTCCGGTGGTAAGTGACTTGATTGTGGCCGGACAAATGTAAAGAAATACCAACAATGCCGTTTAGCTTTATGGTCCAGCCCGTTTCTTCACACGTTTCTCGAATAGCGGCATCCGCCAATGATTCTGCTTGTTCAAGATGGCCTGCCGGCTGGTTGAATACCAGAGCTCCATTGGACAGTTCTTCCACCAAAAGGTATTTTGTGTCGCGTTCGACAACTACCGCGACGGTTACATGCGGTTGCCAAATATTGTTTTGTTGTGAGCTCATGGAATATTTTTCTAGTTCTTTAAGTATGATTATTCGCAATTATAACCTTTAATGCCTTCTGTAGGTACGTGCCGCTTTAGGAGGTGGTTTTTTAACTAATTGCAATTGAATTAATCGACTGCTTCCTGGCTCTAGGTCGAGAACAGACCATTCTCCTATTTTGACCCTCACTAAGCGCAGTGTAGGGTACCCTATGGCCGCAGTCATTCGCCTAACCTGGCGGTTTCTACCCTCACTGATTACGATCTCGAGCCAAGTTGTACTTATTTCTTTACGTTCCCTAATGGGAGGGTTTCTATTCCATATATTTGGCGATTCAATTATGCACACTTTGGCTGGTCTGCACAGACCGTCTTTTAGCCGAATGCCTTCTTGAAGAGGTATAAGGTCAGCGTCGGTTGGGCTACCATCTACCTGAGCCCAGTAGGTCTTGGCCATTTTTGTCTTGGGATTGCTAATTTGCTGTTGTAACATACCGTCGTCAGTTAGAACTACCAAGCCTTCTGAGTCATAATCCAAACGTCCCGCTGCATAGACATTTTTGTCTGTAATATAATCACCTAACGTAGCGCGGCCTTGTTGATCAGTAAATTGACACATTACCTTAAAAGGCTTGTTTAACAGTATGATTTTTGTCATTTTTAATAACTTGGTATTCAAATTGAGCACGATTTTACCAGCTATCGGTCGCGAGCGCTTACTGTTATACTCAAAAAGTAAAAATAATTAAAGCGGTTTAAGCTTCGTTGACAAAGGCAATCACAAGTTTCCTTTTATTAAACCTCCGGCCATACCTTCGCCAAAAATATAGGACTTAAGATGACGACAAAAAAAGCCAGTATCGTATATACAATAACAGATGAGGCGCCAGCCTTAGCAACTTACTCCTTGCTTCCCATTATTCAAACATTTAGCAAAGCCGCTGGAATAGATGTTGAGGCACAAGACATCTCACTTGCTGCCCGGATAATATCCAGTTTTCCAGAAAAGTTAACCGCTGAGCAACAAGTTTCAGATAGTCTTGCTGAGTTGGGAGAGCTAGCGCTGCGCCCAGAAGCGAACATCATAAAATTACCGAATGTTAGTGCATCTATCCCACAGCTGAAATCTGCCATCGAGGAATTGCAGTCACAAAGCTATGATATTCCCGATTTTCCCGAAGAGCCGGCTAATGACGAAGAAAAACTGATTCAAGTACGATATTCCAAAATACTGGGTAGCGCCGTAAATCCAGTACTTCGAGAGGGGAATTCGGACAGAAGAGCCCCTGCCTCAGTTAAGCAGTATGCACAAAAAAACCCCCACTCAATGGGCGTTTGGAGTCAGGCCTCCAAATCACATGTCGCTCATATGAGGGGAGGGGATTTTTATTCGAGCGAACAGTCAGTTGTGGTATCAAAGCCGTGCACAGTAAATATTGAATTTACTGATAAAAAGGGAAATGTTTCTCTGTTAAAAGAAAATTTGCCTCTCTTACAGGGTGAAGTTATCGACGGAATGTTTATGAGCGTTCGAGCCCTTCGCGACTTTTTTGAAGAGCAGATTGAAGATGCAAAAGTCACGGACATTTTGTTTTCCCTGCATGTCAAAGCCACTATGATGAAGGTGTCTCACCCGATCGTGTTTGGGCATGCAGTGACCGTGTTTTATAAGGATTTGTTTGAAAAACATGCTGAAACATTTGAACGCATAGGCGTTGATCCCAATAATGGATTAGGTAATGTATACGAAAAAATTGAAAAGTTGTCCTTGTCCCAACGTAGTGAAATTGAAGACGATATCCGCGCCTGTTACTTGAATAGACCCAAAATAGCTATGGTGAATTCTGATAAAGGTATCTCCAATCTACATGTTCCCAGCGACGTAATTGTCGACGCATCGATGCCCGCAATGATTCGCGAATCCGGTAGAATGTGGGGGCCTGATGGGCAGTTACACGATACGAAAGCGGTTATTCCTGAAAGTACATACGCCACGATTTATCAAGAGGTGGTCAATTTTTGTAAAACGCACGGCGCATTTGACCCAGTGACTATGGGAACCGTTCCCAACGTGGGTCTGATGGCTCAAAAAGCGGAAGAATACGGTTCTCATGATAAAACCTTCGAAATGACTAGCGACGGTACCGTAAGAATAATAGATGACTCGGGCGACGTACTTATCAGCAGCGACATAGAAAAAGGCGATATCTGGAGGATGTGTCAGGCAAAAGACTTGCCCATCCAGGATTGGGTAAAGCTTGCGGTCACTCGTGCAAGAGCGTCAGGTATGCCAGCAATATTTTGGCTTGACCAAGATAGGCCGCACGACGCGCAAATGATAAAGAAGGTCGAAAAGTACCTGAAGAATCACGACACAGAAGGTCTCAATATTAGAATCATGTCTCCAGTCACCGCTATTCGCGTAACAATGGAAAGATTGATTCTTGGTAGAGACACAATATCGGTTACAGGAAATGTACTGCGAGACTATTTAACTGATTTGTTTCCTATTATGGAGTTGGGCACGAGTGCAAAAATGCTATCTATAGTACCGCTGATGGGCGGCGGCGGTCTTTATGAAACTGGTGCGGGGGGCTCTGCTCCTAAACACGTTCAGCAATTTCTTGAAGAAGGGCATCTGCGATGGGACTCTTTAGGTGAGTTCTTGGCTTTAGCTGTTTCATTCGAAGAATTCGGCATAAAAACAGGCAATAACAAAGCTAAAATTTTGGCAGAGACACTTGACCTTGCAACCTCAAAGTTTCTTGAAACTAACAAATCTCCCTCTCGCAAGGTCGGTGAGTTAGATAACCGCGGAAGCCACTTTTATTTGGCGCTTTACTGGGCTCAAGCTCTGGAGGAGCAAACTCAAGACAAAGAGCTTCAAGCTATATTTGCAAAACTTGCTGCATCACTCGGTGAAAATGAGGAAAAAATCGTAGAGGAGCTCAATAGTATGCAAGGAAAGCCGGTTGATATTGGTGGTTATTATCACCCCGATCACGACTTGGCAGTGAAGGCGCTTCGTCCTAGCCCAACACTAAACGATGCCCTTGCGTCTGCGTACTAAGTAGCTGAAAAACAAGGCTAGGGCGCACTGCGTCCTAGTTTTTTTGATTTAGATTCATTTTTATTTCTGTTTTTACCTTACAATCCTAAAAACGGGAGGCTTTCTCATGGCATATCAACATATCCAAATTCCAGTAAAAGGCGAAAAAGTCACGGTCAATGCTGACTTTTCTCTCAATGTCCCAAACAATCCTATTATTCCCTACATTGAAGGTGATGGTATTGGTGCAGATATTTCTCCGGTGATGATTAAAGTTGTCAATGCTGCTGTGGAAAAAGCCTATGGAGGAACAAAAGAAATTAGTTGGATGGAGACATTTATAGGAGAAAAAGCGGCAGAGTTATACGAGGGAGACTGGTATCCCGCTGAGACTCTAGATGCGATCAAAGAATATGCAATATCGATAAAAGGGCCTTTGACGACTCCGGTCGGCGGAGGTTTTCGTTCGCTTAACGTCGCTTTGCGCCAAGAGCTCGATCTCTATACTTGTTTAAGGCCGGTTCGGTGGTTTGAGGGTGTCCCGTCCCCTGTGCGTGAACCGCAAAAAACGAATATGGTAATATTTCGCGAAAATTCTGAGGATATTTATGCTGGAATTGAATGGAAGGCAAATTCTCCGCAAGCAAAAAAAGTCATAAAGTTCTTACAAGAAGAAATGGGTGTAACCAAAATCCGGTTTCCCGAGAACTGTGGCATTGGTATAAAGCCCACGTCGAAAGAGGGTACTCAAAGGCTTGTTCGTAAAGCTATACTGTATGCGCTAGATCAACAACTACCGTCGGTTACCTTTGTGCATAAAGGTAATATTATGAAGTTCACTGAAGGGGCTTTTAAAGACTGGGGTTACGAGGTTGCTGTCGAGGAGTTTAATGGTGAGTTACTTGATGGGGGCCCTTGGGTCACAATCACCGATCCTCACAATCAACATAAGGTCGTAATAAAGGATGTGATTGCTGACGCTATGTTGCAGCAAATTCTATTGAGGCCAGAGGAATACAGCGTTATTGCAACGCTAAATTTAAATGGAGATTATCTTTCAGACGCATTGGCGGCACAAGTTGGCGGCATAGGCATAGCTCCGGGCGCAAATTTAAGCGATACTATCGCTCTGTTTGAAGCGACGCATGGTACTGCTCCAAAATATGCAGGTCAGGACAAGGTTAATCCAGGATCTCTAATTCTATCAGCTGAAATGATGCTGAGGCATATGGGGTGGAATGAAGCTGCAGATTTGATTATTAAGGGAATGAACGGGGCGATTCAGAGCAAAAAAGTGACGTACGACTTCGAGCGATTAATGGACGGAGCTACATTGGTAAAGTGTTCGGAGTTTGGCGAAGCCATAATTGAGCGAATGTAGTGGATTTTTTTTGAGAGCTCCACATGCCGGCAGCCATGACTCTAAATAGCTGCGGGCATGTCTTGGTTAAAGCTCTGTTAATGAGATGTTTAAGCTCGGTCGAATCATGGTGAGTAGGGACTGCTTATCCTATTCTGGCCATAGAATTACCAATCTCATTTTCGGTAGGGAGTTGGGTGCTGTTAGCGGTGTGAATGTTTGTGGCGTGTAGACCCTTGGGTCCGTTTATTGTTTCGTATTCAACGCTTTGTCCAGCCTTCAAGGATTTATAGCCATCCATGTCGATTGCTGAATAGTGGGCAAAAATATCACTTTCGCCATCTTCTGGAAGGATAAATCCGAAACCCTTAGCGTTGTTAAACCATTTAACTATTCCGTGCTGCATAGTCGAACTCCTGTTATTATTACCTCCAGCGAGGCATAGTGACTTCAGTGTCTTCGTCATAGGTAGAAATAGACAAAGTTTTGTCATGATCGCCTAAAAAATTTAACATCTCTTGAAAAATAGTCAAGGGAAGCGAGCAAATATTAGCCAAAACGGCTAATTTTAACTCAACCAGAGACCCAAAACACAATATTCATCGGTTGTTACTATGTATTTAGGTAAACTTGAAAAACTTAAACTAATATTAAGCACGGGAAGTGAGGATGCTGGTGAAGGTGAAGGTGATGGAGGCTTAGCCGTTGCTGAAAAAAAGCCCGAACTAAAACGTCCCCAAATGTACCAAGTAGTGTTGCTTAACGATGATTACACTCCAATGGAGTTTGTCGTTGAAATATTGGAAACAATTTTTTATATGAACAGAGAGCAGGCCACTCAGGTTATGTTGACAGTTCACACGCATGGGAAAGGCGTTTGTGGCGTTTTTACTCGTGATATAGCGGAAACTAAAGCGGCTCAAGTTAATCAATATGCCAGAGATAATCAACACCCTCTCATGGCAGAAATTGAAGTGTCGGGAAGTTCTGAAGAATAGCCGTATTGGAAATGGAGTGTGAGTATGTTAAGTAAAGACCTTGAGCAAACATTAAACCAGGCTTTCAAAGTAGCTCGTACTAAGCGTCATGAGTTTATGACCGTGGAGCACCTATTGTTGTCGCTAATAGACAATGATGTTGCTGCTGATGTTTTGTTAGCCTGTGGTGCAGATCTAAATCAATTGAGGTCTGAGTTAGTTGATTTCGTCGATTCAACTACGCCTCTGATTCCAGATCGGGAGGCAGAGCGGGACACTCAACCTACGCTTGGGTTTCAGCGCGTGCTTCAGCGGGCTGTTTTTCATGTCCAGTCATCGGGGAAAAACGAAGTTACCGGAGCAAATGTTCTTGTCGCTATTTTTAGTGAGCAAGAGAGTCAGGCCGTTTACTTTCTTAAGCAACAAACAGTAGCGCGCCTCGATGTTGTAAATTATCTAACGCATGGTATTTCCAAGGTCGCTGGACATTCCGATCACGGCATTGACCACAATCAGCAACAAAGCGACGAAGAACAAGTAGCGACTGAAAAAGAAAAAAGCCCCCTCGATAACTTTTCGACAAATCTCAACGAAGAAGCTAAGCAAGGTCGTATTGACCCCTTGATCGGCCGCAGTGAAGAGGTGGAGCGCGTTTCCCAGATTTTATCGCGTCGCAGAAAAAACAACCCCTTGTTGGTTGGAGAGTCGGGAGTTGGTAAAACGGCCATCGCGGAAGGTCTTGCTAAGATGATCGTCGATGGAGATGTTCCCGACATATTAAAAGAAAGCGTTGTGTATTCTTTGGATCTTGGCTCTTTATTAGCGGGTACGAAGTATCGTGGTGATTTCGAAAAGCGTTTTAAGGGGCTGCTGGCAGATCTGAAAAGTCGTGAAAACTCTATACTCTTTATCGATGAAATTCATACCATTATTGGTGCCGGTGCGGCGTCAGGTGGGGTAATGGATGCATCAAATTTATTAAAGCCGCTTTTGACCTCGGGCCAATTGCGCTGTCTGGGCTCGACGACATTCCAGGAGTATCGTGGTATTTTTGAAAAAGATCGCGCGCTTAGTCGTCGGTTTCAAAAAATTGATGTCGGCGAGCCGTCGGTAGAAGACACGTATAAAATTTTGAAAGGGCTGAAGAGTCGCTTCGAGGAGCATCATGAGCTCAAGTATGCCGATAAGGCTCTCCATGCGGCGGCAGAGCTTTCAGAGCGTTATATTACCGATAGATTCCTGCCCGATAAAGCGATTGATGTGATCGACGAAGCGGGTGCATATCAAAGGCTACAAACAGCGTCTAAACGAAAGAAAACAATTGGGGTGACTGATATTGAATCAATTATCTCAAAAATAGCGAGGATTCCACCAAAATCTGTTTCATCTGACGATAAGCAGTCGCTTCTGAAGTTAGAAGAAAATTTAAAAATGGTGGTCTTCGGGCAAGACGCCGCGATCGCTTCGTTGGCTACTTCTATAAAAATGGCGAGGGCTGGGTTGAAGCCTGTTGAAAAACCCATTGGGTCATTCTTGTTAGCAGGGCCTACAGGCGTTGGTAAAACTGAGATCAGCAACCAATTGGCTAAAATACTGGGGCTTGAAATGATTCGCTTTGATATGTCTGAGTACATGGAGCGTCACACGGTGTCGAGGTTAATTGGTGCGCCTCCCGGGTACGTTGGATATGATCAGGGAGGGTTATTAACCGAGGCTGTTACAAAACACCCTCATTCTGTTGTTTTATTAGATGAAATAGAAAAAGCGCATCCGGATGTCTTTAACTTACTGTTACAAGTTATGGATCACGGTGCGCTTACTGATAATAATGGACGGAAAGCCGATTTCAGAAACATAATATTTCTAATGACAACGAATGCGGGTGCAGAGTCTATTAGCCGACGCTCGATGGGTTTTACTGAGCAAGATAACAGTTCAGACGCTATGGAAGCTATAAACAGACTATTTACCCCTGAATTTCGCAATCGTTTAGATGCCATTATTCAGTTCGATTCTCTGTCAGAAGAAGTGATTTTGACTGTGGTTGATAAATTCTTAATGGAATTACAGGGTCAGCTCGATGATAAGCGAGTTACTTTGGATGTTGATGATGAGGCCCGTTTATGGCTCGTTAACAAAGGGTATGACAAAACTATGGGTGCTCGTCCAATGGCCCGAGTCATTCAGGAGCACATCAAAAAGCCGCTGGCTGAAAGAGTGTTGTTTGGGGATCTGGCGAAAGAAGGCGGTATTGTTGCTATTCGTGTTGTAGACGGTAAGCTTAAAATACTTGAAGAGGAAGTGATGGCGTAGCGGTCACTTCCTTGTCTAAATCACGGTTTACAGTGTAGGCCGTGATTATCGAGCTCGATAAGTAATACGGCCTTTGCTCAAATCATAAGGCGTTAGTTCCACACGTACTTTATCGCCTGTCAGAATACGAATATAGTTTTTCCGCATTTTTCCAGAAATATGAGCTATAACCACGTGTCCATTTTCGAGCTGTACTTTAAAAGTGGTGTTTGGAAGCGTGTCAATGACTTCTCCCTCCATTTCAATTTGTTCTTCTTTTGCCATTCGGCGTTAACTCCAGCTAGAGCCTAGCGTTTAGTATTGTTTAAAAAGGATAGTTTTCAATTAGTTGACCGGTGAAAAACTGCGCGCATTGTGCACTAAATGTTTTGAGGATGCTATAGGTTTTGTTTATTTGGCATTAAGACTTGACCGGAAAATAGAGTGAATCCTCAAAAATGCCGCGTATTTAACTCATTCTAAGCCATTGATCATTTATCAATAGCTCCAAAGGCCGATAATCGGTTTTATAATTCATTTTCCTGCATTCTTTAATCCAGTAACCAAGATAGACATGCGGTAGATTCAGGCTTTTTGCGTGTTCAATTTGCCATAATATCGCGTAACTGCCTAGGCTGCGGCGATCATTGTCCGGATCGAAGAAGGTGTAAACTGCGGCGATGCCATTATTCATTTCATCGATGATGGCTACCGCAAGGAGTTCCTTACCATCTCGAAAGCTATAGAATTTTGTCATTCCCCATTCTTTGGTTAAAAATGATAAATATTGGTCTTTAGAGGGGGGGAACATGTCTCCATCACTATGTCGTTCACTGATGTAGCGTGCATAAAGATCGTAGTATTCATTGTCGCTAATATCATTCACTTCTTTGATAGTTAAATCCTGATTTCTGTTTCTGATTTTTCGTTGCTTACGCTGGTACTCAAAGTCGGCAACTGGAACTCTCGACGCAATACATGCGCTACATTCGCCGCAATGAGGCCGATAAATATGGCTCCCGCTTCGCCGGAATCCCATCACGGCAAGCTGCGAGTATAGGTGGTTATCAACAGTTGTTTGTGGATCTATAAAAAGCGTAGTTGCCTGTTGGTTAGGCAAATAGCTACAGTCGTGTGGGTGAGTGGCGTAGACTTTGAGATTCGATAAAGTCGTCATGTGATTTGACCGTTGTTGATTTTAATCATTACTAACTCACCTATATATTGCTTCCGCTTCAGCTCGCATGCCAATGGTCTTTCCAGGAATCGATATTATTTTTGTCTATATTTTCGGCTAAAACTTTTTCAAATTGAAGTCGATCGATTTCCTCTGCACCAAGACTCAATAGATGGCTATTGCTGACTTGGCAGTCGATAAGCGCAAAACCCCATGCTTGTAATTGAGACACAAGGTGTGCGAAGGCAACTTTAGAGGCATCAGTTTTCAAGCTAAACATAGACTCGCCGAAAAACACCTTTCCGATGGCTAGCCCATAGAGTCCGCCAACTAAAGATCCCTGGAACCAGGCCTCGACTGAATGAGCAATGCCGTCATTATGCAATTGTGCGTACGCTGCGACCATGTCTTCGGTGATCCATGTCCCTGCCTGGCCATGTCTGGGGGTATTTGCGCAGTGTCGCATTACTTCTAAAAACTGAGAGTCGCATGAGATTTGAAACTCCTGACGCTTTATACGTTTATTGAGGCTCCGTGAAACTTTCAATTTGTCTAAGTACAAAACGGCTCTGGGACTAGGAGACCACCACATTATAGGCTGATGGTCTTCGTACCATGGAAATATGCCTTTTCGGTAAGCGCTGATGAGTCTTTCTGAGCTTAGGTCGCCGCCGGCAGCTAGAAGACCGTTGGGCTCTTTCAAGGCGAATTCCGACAATGGAAAATCCAAGTTATTTTCTTC
>JBLHNZ010000090.1:0-11236 GCA_047623245.1 Oceanicoccus sp.
GCAGATGATTTTATTTCGAAGCCATTCAACAGCGAAGAGTTAAGGGTCCGACTACAAGCGGGCACCCGTATTTTGCAGCTCAGAGACGCAGCAGAGCAACGAAACATGGCATTGGAACAGGCATTGCGTCGTGAAGCCAAGACAAGCCTGCTCATTCAGAGAGATCTTGAGGCAGCCGCACGAATGCAACAAATGCAACTACCCGACAATGTATCGCCCTTCGCTCAATTGGAAATTGACAGTCTATTCCTGCCGGCAGCCACAGTGGCTGGAGATAGCTTCAATTACTTTCCACTCGACGACCAACATCTGGCTTTCTACGTGCTCGACGTTGCCGGTCATGGTATAGCATCTGCTATGCTTTCTTTTACCGTTTCGCATTTTTTGGCTCCCGGAATGGGCATTATTCCATCGCCAAACCTTCGCCCTCTGAAAGTATCTAGCCCCTATAAGAACCCGTCACGGCCCTTCGCCCAACCGGAGCAAGTTGTCAGTGACTTAAATCAGAGATTCATTGAAAAAGAAGACTGCACTCACTATTTCACTATGATCTACGGTATTCTAAACGTCAATACTGGGAAAGGACGACTGTGCCAAGCAGGTCACCCTCATCCACTGATAGTCAGTGGTACCGGTGGCGTTCGCAAGCTAGGCAACGGCGGATTTCCTGTCGGAATGCTCAGAGACGCCAGCTATAACAGCGTCGATTTTAAAATCAATGAAGGAGAGCGACTATTTCTTTACTCTGACGGTATTACTGACAGCAAAAATGGCGAGGGCGTCGCATTTTCTGCTAATCGTCTAGCGACACTACTCAAGGTAAGCAAAGGTCGCTGTCTACCTGACGTTATCAATTTAATCGACACTCAACTCAAACGCTGGCACTGCGATGCTCCCTTGGACGACGACATATCCTTACTCTCTATAGGCCGAAAATCCTGCACCGATCTCGATCGCATAGACGGTGATATCTGATGAGACTCAATGTTCTCCCGACCGGTAGAGAAATACAAGAGGCCGCAAAAAAAGTCGCTAACTTCGGCTTAAGCGCCGGAATGTGCAAGCAATCATGTTTCCAATTGCGAGTTGTTATTTCAGAGGTGCTCAACAATGTTGCTGAACATGCTTGCAGTGACATCGATGAACAATTGGTCCAGATTCAATGCCTTATAGACGACCATCAGATAACAATAATTAGCATTGATAACGGCAGCTCCCTGAACGTCCCACCGACGGGCGAATTTCCTCCGCCCCTTAGCGAAGGAGGGCGTGGCTGGCCCATCATTTTAAATTGGATTGACACATTCAAATACCAATCGGATAAAACGGGCAATTACCTGACACTGCATAAAAACCGCTCTTAACGGCAACCCATCATTACTTCCAATGACATCCCATATCGGATTTTTTGTTCTATCTTTTCATATACCCTCTAAAGCCTGGCTGCGAAATGCTTCGCAAATTGGAACGCACTGCTTTTCCTACCAGCCGTCCCATTTTCACTATGCGCCTTACGCGTTACAAAAGACCGCTACTCTTCTGATTTATCTACCGTTTGCACTGATTTTATAAAACCTCTCACGTTTGGCACAAAAATTGTATAAAAAATAACAACATCCTAGTAAATATGAGGTACTTCATGAACTTACAATGCCAAGGTCACGGCCGCGCCGAGCTAGTCTCGCTTCCAACACAGCTCGTCATGGCCAACGCTCCCGAGGCGCGCCGTGCGATAAGGCATCTCGTCGAGACCGGCCGGACGCGCTTGGTGCTGGATTTAACGTCAGTCGATTTCATTGACTCCAGCGGCCTTTCAGTGCTCGTATCAACTCTTAAGGCCGTACAGGATAAAGAGGGTAAGGTTGTATTACTAAACCCGTCTGACGAAGTTAGGTCTCTAATCGAGCTGACCCGATTGCATCAAGTCTTCGATATTTTTGAAGATCGTGAAGCAGCCATCGAGAAATTGTCGTGAAAATCGTCGGTGAATTTAAGGCTATGCTCTCCTTGCTCGACAGCCATTGAGTCAGTAACTATAGTACCCCAGCAATGATGAATCATTTCGAAGGCAAAGACTCAAATGTCAGTGTTTTGTACTTGATGGAACACTTTGCTGACGATTTAAATAACTCAACACCGACGCCTATCTATCAAGAAGAATTTGTCGATGTACCTCTTTTCGATGCAATAGAAAACGTCTAGCTAGTACCCATCCAGAAATGGCAAAATATCGTCGTTGCCAGTGTTAGCGCGGCAATCTCCTGCAGGCCTCTCCAATGCAGGTAATGATATACATTCTGCACCGTAAGATTGCCGCGCTTCGCTCGCAAAGACGAGTTTCTGGATAAGCACTAGCTAGTTTTCCGGTCGGCGCGTGCAGGAAAGGCTGACTTCAACACATCTATTTGGAACGATTTGTCTCCACCGAATACCTATAATTTCCGGTACGTGGAACAACGCCTATAGCCGCTCATCGCCTCAGCTATTCCTGGTCGCCACCCTCAGCGTTAGTTAGAATATCAGTGTTAATTCTCTTCGTTTATGACCATTCATCCATCTATCCTTTCGTCATAGATAGCCTAGGCACCCCAAAACCGGCGCCACCTTAAAAAATTTTCCGTAGAAGCAACGCAAAGTCATTAGCAATTTGCAAAACAAATTGCCAATGCACAAAAATGAAGGGATCGGATTTTTTTAAAATACTTTTAAAACGATATAAATCAGTAACTTAAAATAGAATAAGAAAGTGGCACGAATGTCGCTATGTAGGACTATAGCTGAAGAAATTCTCAGCCACCGATATTATTGGAGCCCATACAATGCATCATACGAGTCCTCACGACACTGGCTATAATTCTATGCCGTTCACAGTAAATAACGCATTTTCACAATTCGAAGGGGAGGTATTGACTCCTTTAGAGAACACAACACTACTTGACTTTAACTTATGCAATACGAGCATGCCGAGTATTTTGGAGTGGATAAAAGTGCGCGCACAATCCAAGGACAAAACGGTGATCAATTTTGTCAACGCTCATCGCATCAATACAACTTACTCTAACGATCGCTACCGTGCTTCGCTAAAAAATTCAGACCTTCTGCTCCCGGATGGAAGTGGAATCGACATGGTAATGAAGCTCCGAAAATCTAACATAAAAGAAAGCATCAATGAGGCCGAACTTTTTCCGTCACTGTGTGAAATGGCTGCCGAAAACGGCTTGTCGGTTTTCCTTCTTGGTGGAAAACCCGGTGTCGCCGAGACGCTTAGCTGTAGTGTGACACAACGTTTTCCTGGCCTAAAAATAGCCGGTTTCCTCGACGATTCTTTTCTTCCAGAAGAAAATGACGACGTTATAAAAACTATTAATAAGACAGGTGCGGATATTCTTTTGGTCGCAATGGGTGTTCCTCGTCAGGAATTGTGGCTGGCAGATAATATAGGTGAACTAAAAACATCGATCAACATGGGTATCGAAGGCCTATTCGATTTCTATTCTAATAGGACCCGCCCCTCACCTTATTGGATGCGTAAGATTGAAATGAATTGGACATGGCGCTTAATCCAAGACCCAAAACGGATGTGGCGGCGCTGCATTATTGCCAACCCTAGATTTCTCATCCGGGCCTTGCTAGAAGCGCGTAGGCAAAAACGAAAATCAGAATTCAGCCTCAAGCAACGAAAGGGAAGTGCCTGGGGACGCAAAATTTCCTGGTGGCTGTTTAATCGGGCCATACCCATTGCCAAAAGGTTGTTAGATCTGGGCGTAGTCATTACTGCAGCGATATTGATCAGCCCTCTGTTATTAGTGACCATTCTAGCGATAAAAATCGATTCACCTGGCCCCATATTGTTCCACCAGAAAAGAATTGGCTTGGGGGGTAAGACTTTCAAATTTTGGAAATTCAGATCTATGTACACCGACGCTAACGAGCGCAGGGATGATCTGCTAAAACACAATGAAATGGCAGGCGGAGTTTTGTTTAAAATGAAAGAGGATCCAAGAATAACTCGCACAGGTCGCTTCATTCGACGTTTCTCAATCGATGAAATTCCGCAATTATGGAATGTGTTAAGAGGGGATATGTCACTGGTAGGACCGCGTCCAGCTCTACCTTCAGAGGTTTCCCTATACAGTTTATACGATCGCAAAAGGCTAAAAGTACAACCGGGCATTACCGGTATTTGGCAGGTCTCAGGACGATCTAACATCTCATTCGATCAGCAAGTGAAGATGGACATTGATTACATCCAGTCGGCTAGCCTGACAACTGATGTCCAATTACTTCTAAAAACTATCCCCGCCGTCATTTCCGGAAATGGCGCTTACTAAAATTTAAGGGAATTATTGTTATGCAAGCTATTGTATTTGCCGACAGGAAAGGTGGTGAACTCGCACCGCTTTGTGACGATTTATGTCCCGCTATGCTCCCGGTTATTAATCGACCGCTACTACAATACACCATAGAAGACCTCGCTAATGCGGGTATTGTAGACATTATTGTGGTGTTGGGGGATCACGCCACTGACGTGGAAAAAACGTTTGGAAAAGGCGAGTTATATGGCGTTAATATTCGCTATTTATTATCTAGAGGCGAAGAAGATCCCTGCGAAGTAATTTCCCGCTCACAATCAACGATCAATACACCTTTCATTGCCATTCGAGGTGACGTATTAAGAAGCCCCTGTTGCCAAATATTCCTCGAGGCAGCAGAGCAGCATACAGGGCATGCTGTGGCGGCTCATATAGGAGGAACCGCAGTTGGACTGAATCTTATACGTGTGTGGCCACATTCTATGCCAGAGATTGACTGGCCTCACTCTAGTAACAAATCTCCCAGCTGCGCGGAAATCCATAATGGTCTATATGCCCCCGTCGATAACCTGAATAATTACCATCAGGCAACACTGCTACCGATGGATATTATTAGTCCTGCAGAAGGCCTGGAAGTTACACCAGGACTTCACGTCGACCGCCAGAGCCGCGTAGAGGCCCAATGTCACCAGTCTGGGCACGTAGTTGTCGGCTCAAATGCCTCGGTTCACAATAGTGCGCGGCTTGAAGGCCCCTGTATCATAGGCAACGATTGCTATATTGATCGGGGCGTAACCATCAGTAATAGCATCGTATTGCCAGGCACCTATGTCGGGGAAAATCTGCACATTGAAAACGCTATCGTGAGCGGAAGTACCTTGATCAGAATTGACCGAGGCATTCAAATTCAAGTACCGGACACAATGCTTCTATCCAATATGCAAAACGAACTAGGTTCTCTGGTCAAGCAATTACCGGATAGCATTACAGCAGCAGCACTGCTCATTTTGTCTTGCCCGCTATGGCCAATTGCGTTGCTTTCAACGCTAGTGTGTGGCTTTAAGCCATTTGTTAGCCGGCCCATCATTAGCAACCGCACAGACTCCAACAACAATTTCAAACGACGCCGAGTCGTAAAAGCATGGCAACTTTCGACCCCTTTTCCGCTCTTACGTAATTTGCCGATGTTGTGGCTCGTGATCAAGGGAGATCTGCGAATGGTCGGTTCGATGCCGTTAGTGTCACAAACAAAGGAAGGAAAGTACTCACATTGGGACCGACGAAACGAACAACAGTCGGCCGGGCTTTTGGGGCCAGCACAACTACTTTTACCCCCCGATGCTCCCGAGGAGGAAATTCGTCTGAATGAAATTACTTTTGTGGCCAACAACAACGGGCTAACGACGCTCTCACTTTTGTTCTGGGCCTTGCCCATGTTACTAAGTAAACGCGCTTGGGTTGGCAGCCCCAAACGCATTCAGGAACGAGAAAATGGCATTGAAATTTAACTGGAGAGCACTATGAATTATCGACCCGTTTTCATTTCTGGATGCGACAGTAGCGGGACTAAACTATTGGGCGACATATTAGGCAATACTGAGTGGACGGTAACGACTCCAGAATCCCAGTTTATCCACGATATGGTAATACAGTTTCAATTAGGCAGTTTTCAATCGAGCCTTGAAGCAGCTTGCTGGCTATCCGAAAACTTTCTTTTTCTCAACTGGGACTTACCTTTAACTCAAAATCAATTAGCCAACCTCATTGATCTGAAAAACCCGCGTCTAACGGTAAACAATTTAATTGGCTTTTACGCTCAAAGAGCTGATTCTGGCAAACACAACGCGGACGTTTGGGTCGACCATACTCCCAACAGTTTCAAGCACCATCCTATCCTCAAGAGTCTATTCCCAGAAGCACGATTTATCCACGTAGTTCGGGACGGGAGAGCTGTTTGCGCTTCTATAAAAAAATTGGAGTGGGGGCCAAATAATGCGTACAAAGCATCGAGATACTGGGCTGGAAGAATAGAAGAAGCACTTGGAGTAGAAGTAGCCGAAGGTGAAAACTGCCTGCGAGTTCATTTCGAAGATCTGTTGAGAAACCCGTCTTTGACTCTCGCTACTATTTGTAAGTTTATCGACGTCCCTTTTTCCTCAAATATGTTAGGCGCTGAGCACTTAGATGTGCCAACGCCCATCGACAAGCCTTTGAATCTTGTTAGGAACAGCTTGCAGATATTGCCCGTGGATGACTGGCAGAAAACTCTAAGTCGAGCTGAGCTACGGGACTTTGAGAGTTACCCGCTATCCCATGCCATGCTCACTCGTATGAACTATAAACCGGCTTATGAGTACATCCCGGAAATATCGATATCTAGAATACTCATTCAAAATAGCCATGAATTCATCCACTACCTATACAACCGCTATCGTCAACGTCGCTCTGAATTACAAGCCGTTGGTGCCCGACATAAATACAATGGCAGACAACACCTCAATGAAGTCGACTATGCTGATTATAAAAGAATTTCGGATCCAGAGCCAAATTGTGGCAATGGAGGTATAAAAAATTAAGGAAAGATTGTTGCTATCGAGCTCCATACTGTCAGATAAACACAACAAAAGGTGCTTAGAAGTTGACGTAAATTCATTACCTGCCCCCAGTTCAAGATTAAGGTAAATGGGACGTATGCAGGCGACCGGTCGGAAAAATCCGAAGGAGATCAATACTACCGACACAAGTACAGCGGTTTTGGCTTTTGGCAAAAAGCCAAACTCTACCAATTTTTTTCAAACGCTCTAAACTAAAAAGTGAAATCGACCACGTAATTCGCAGTCGATTTCACGCCAGCATTCATTTTTAAAAGACGCTATTTTTTCGGATTCATTCCCTTCAGAAACTTAAAAAGATCACTATCGGTCGACAGTACTACAGTCGTATCGTCACCGATGGTGTCAGCATAAGAATCCATTGTTCGCGTAAATTCATAAAACTCCACAGCCTGGGGATTTTGATTATAGGCGCTAGCATATATTTCGGTCGCTTTAGCGTCTGCTACACCTCTTATTTCTTCGACCTCCCGATAAGCTTCCGATTGTATTTTATTTAACTCCCGTACTCGGTTACCGCGTATTCTAGCCGCCTCACCATTGCCTTCGGAAAGAAATCTCTCGGCGATTTGACGGCGCTCACTAATCATTCGATCGTATATTTTAGGACGCACACTCTCGTTATAGTTAATCCGCTTAAACCGGATATCTAACAGTTCAATACCAAACACACCCACTTTTTCGGCCGCTGCGTTGAATATCTCTTCCTCAACTTGCTTTCGACCTTTTTCAATAGGTACCAAAGTTCCCATAGTAGCGTCTTGTCCGGAAGACGCCAAAAGAGAATCTCTCAATGGTATGCGGTCTTTCGACGTACGAATAATTTCAATTAATTCATGTTTAGCGATAGCGTTACGCGTTTCACTGCCAAGAATATCGTCTAATCGCGATTGCGCGCTGCGCTCATCGCGCAGTCTTAAAAAATACTGCAACGGATCGACAACTCTCCATCGAGCGAATAGATCTACCGATATATAGAGCTTATCTTTAGTCGGCATATCTGAAGGTGGACCGTCCCATTCCAGAACACGTTTGTCGATCGGATTGACTTCCTGAATAAAGGGCGTCTTAAACTTTAGTCCAGCTTCCGTGACGGGCTCTCCAACAGGCTTACCGAACTGTGTAATAATCACCTGCTCGACTTCGTTCACTGTGTAAACAGAGCTAGCGAAAACGAAGACAGCAGAAACTAACAAAACTACAAAAGCTAACTGTTTAACGCCGTTCATTATTGGTCACCTTTGGTTGTAGTTAAATTTAGTAGAGGCAAAAGACCTTTCATGTCGCTGTCGATCAAAATCTTAGATTGTATCTTTGGCATGACTTTTTGCATGGTTTCAATATAAATACGTCTGCGTGTCACCTCTGGGGCCTTACTATATTCTTCAAACAAAGCATTAAATCGAGCAACATCACCTTCGGCTTCGTTGATCCGCTTAAGGCGATAACCGTCTGCCTCACGAATTCGTTGATCTTTTTCACCTTCGGCTAAAGGAATAACTTTATTATAGTCGCGTCTCGCCTCATTAATGAGCTTCTCTTTTTCCTGCTGCGCCTGGTTTACTTCGTTGAAAGATTCTTGCACCGGTCTGGGAGGGTTAATGTTTTTTAGCTGCACCTGATCAATACTGATACCCATCTCATATTTCGTCGACAGTTCCTGCATTTTCACTAGTGCTTCTATCTCAATTTCTTGCCGACCAATAGTAATGACTTCGTCCACTGTGCGATCACCGACAACTTCACGCATGACAGATTCCGACACATAACGAAGAGTCTCTGCTGGCTTTCTAACTGCAAAGAGAAATTTGGCTGGATCAGATATTCTATATTGTACTACCCACTCGACTAATGCCGCATTCAAGTCACCGGTCACCATCTGTGTTTCGCGTCCGCCTTCTCTTGAATTAGGCGATTGAAATGGGTCTCGAGCCCCAGGAGTAGCAAATCCGAACTCTTGCTTTAATTGTCGCTTAACAGGAACAGTGGTCGCATAATCTATACCCAGCGGCAATTTGAAATGTAAGCCCGGAGACACTTCAGTGTGGTATTTCCCAAATCGCTGAACAACGGCGACCGAGTCACTTGGCACAGTGTAATAAGCCGACCAGACGCTGAGCCCGATTAGAAGTAGAAAAAGAATGGCGATTAAGCCTTTGGGGCCTCCGCCTGGTAGCAACGACTTTAACTGATCGCCTGCTTCTCGTAGAAGCTGTTCGAGATCTGGCGGCGTTTGTTGCTTTGACCCCCATGGATTTCCTGGATCGTTATTGTTTTGGTTCGGCATTAGAATGGCCTTGCTTAGGGATAGGCAAAATTGCCTGATCGAATCTACTATTGATCTGCTAATCGAATCTACTGTTGGGACGATTGTGTAACTTTTCAAGCTGCTCTGAACAGCAACAGCACTCTAGCTGACCGCCAACACTATTACAACTCAATTGGCATCTGGAAAGCTGTAATATGTCTATGCTCATGCGGACGTGGGCGCCAGCTTAATACCCTAACAAGCTAGTGGCCATTCGGAAACTATAAAACACTGCCATTTCGCGTGCTAGCGCGGAAATCTCGAATTTGTAACACGTTGACCATTAACTGATATTTTTTAAAATGAGATTGCCATGTCGCTGTACTCTTCGCAATGACACTATTTCTGTATGCGCACAAGCTAGTCTCGCAACGTCGGCCTGTAACGCAAGCGGTCATTGGATTAGGTTTTCTCGCCTCTCTTATTGCACAAGATACGAAGGCCATTAATCGAGTACAATAAGCAAAGAAGAATGCACCAAAAAAGAGCATCCTACTATACAGTTACTACTCACCCACCGATTGAATTTGTTGCAGTCACTAAGGGACTTTTATCTGTTCAAGGTGCTGAATTTCCAACTAGCCAACCGAAGGTAGATTCTGTTTTTTGTGACGGGTGATACTCAGCGCCGACAAACCCATCATAATCGCTGGCATCGATAGCAGAAAATAGATTTTTGAAATCGATTTTTCCGCTACCTGGCTCCATACGCCCCGGCACATCTGCTATTTGAATATGTCCGACCAAGTCGATAATTTCTAACAAGCGCCGTTGCAAATCGCCTTCCATTCTTTGCATGTGGTAACAATCGTACTGCAAGTACAAATTTTTGTCGGCGAGCCTTCCTATGAGATCAACCACCTCTTGAGATTTTGACAATAGAAAGTTGGGCATATCAACGGTATTGATAGCTTCTGTTACGAGCCTCACGTCCAAGCCAGCAAAGATATCAAAAGCCAAATGCAGGTTCGATTCCAGCACGGCCAAACAAACATGCCGATCCAGTGCAGGCTCAGGGCACCCAGCAAGGAAATTGACTGCTAACGGATTAAGTATACTTACATAGTCGTAGGCCTCCTTTAAAGCTAGTTTAAACTCTTCCTCTCGCCCCGGAACAGCAGCACACCCCTGCCCCCCTGTCATTAAATCTCCTGCGGGGCAATTAATCAGAACCAGCGGGAGTTCAGCGTCGTCGAGCGCAGCTTTTATTGCATAGGGACTGTATTCATAGGGAAACTGAATTTC
Organism: Oceanicoccus sp.; assembly: GCA_047623245.1. Classification (GTDB taxonomy): domain Bacteria; phylum Pseudomonadota; class Gammaproteobacteria; order Pseudomonadales; family Dasaniaceae; genus Oceanicoccus. Next base: position 10,479 of record JBLHNZ010000090.1, read on the forward strand.
GATACCCTCAAAACCAGCTGCTTTTGCTAAACCGATACGATGCAAGAATGGCTCTTCGGTGAATAGCATAGAAATGTTTGCAGAAAATCGCGGCATTCTTTCAACCTCCCGAACTTACCCTCGACCAACGAGTGGCATTTTCGTTGCCATGACCGTCATGAACTGAACATTTGATTCCAGTGGAAGATTCGCCATAAATACCAATGAACGGGCAACATCTTCAACATCCATTGTCGGCTCGACCGCCATACTACCATCGGCTTGCGGCACACCTCTTTGCATGACAGCAGTCATTTCGGTCAAAGCATTTCCGATATCAATCTGGCCGCAGGCAATATTGTAGTTACGTCCGTCCAAAGACAGTGATTTGGTGAGCCCGGTAATAGCGTGTTTAGTCGATGTATAAGGCGCCGAATTCGGTCTTGGGGAATCTGCAGAGATTGAACCATTGTTGATAATTCGACCTCCACCTGGATCTTGCTTTTTCATAAGTTTAAATGCCGCTTGCGCGCAAAGAAAAGAACCGGTCAAGTTCACATCGACAACACGCTGCCAATGCTCGGCGGATAACTCATCGATAGGAACTGACGGCGCTCCTGTACCTGCATTATTGAAGAGCAAATCGAGCCTACCAAATCGAGTTTCTAGTTGCTGGAACAACGAAGCAACCGATTCCACCTTTGCAATATCGGTTGGAACTGACAATGCAGCCATACCGAGCGATTCAATAATCGCGGCACAAGCATTGAGAGGCTCGC
>JBLHNZ010000091.1:0-11186 GCA_047623245.1 Oceanicoccus sp.
AGATCCAGAGGTCTTTTTGCCCTTCGGTAATAATAGCGATACTGGTTTCAATGGTTACCGCTTTGCTGTGATATGCCAATGGTTCACCGACAGCCCACGCCTTGAGTCGCTTACCTTTTTCATTTACGTTGCCTACAGTGACGCCTGGAACATCGATCTTGCCATAACGGCTGACAAAATATCCTTCCCGATTTATCACTGGAAAAACCAATTCGTTTTCTACCGTAAGACCCGTCTTTCTGCTTGGGTAAGGCAGGCTAAGACCTAAGCCAAAACGTTCCACTATTGGAGTAAAACTACGCTCTTGCAGCCAGCTTTGAGCCTTAGTGTTATTACGCAGACGGGCAGCCAAGCGCTTAAGATTTTCATCACCCTTCGGTATGATTTTCGGTGGAGTTTTAGATTGGCGCTTCGGTGGCTTAACAAACCCTTCAACAGGCAAGGAGAAAGTTGTCTTAACAGGCTCGTTACGACGTAACTCTTCGGGCTTCATACCTAACCAGGCCAATGCCTCTTTCGCAGCATCATATCTTTTCATGCTCCTTCTTAAAGCCCAGAGCTCCAGCAGATCACCAGTCTTATCTCCTTCAAAATCCTTCCAGAAGCCAGCATTTACGCCATTTATCACATGTAGGGCAACCTTTAAGCTCTGGCCTTCCTCACCGTGCACGCTACCTACAGACCAATTGGCTCCATCTCTGCATCCATCGGGTAACAAGTGACGACAAACCTCTTCTACACGGCCGCTAAGCTGCTCAGCAAGCTGAGCAAAATCTATTTGATAACTCATACCGCTTTACCTCTGGCATTATCATCTAACTCATCGAGCCAAGCACCGTATGTGGTGTGCGCGCCCTGAACTTCCAGGTGCGCATAGTTTTTCATGACCGTCGTTAATGTGTCGTGCAAAAGATGCGCCACGGTTAAAAACGCGTTGGGATGTGTTTTCAGCCAAGCTGTGGCCACTATATGGCGAACAGCATGTGGCCCGAATTGATAGCCAAGATATTTTTCAGACATAACTCTAATTCTTCTCGCTAAAGCACCTGGGTGCACAGGAGTCATACTGTCAGTATCAGCTGTTACAAAAAAGTATTTGGCATCCACATCTGGGTTAATCACTGTCCTGATTTCAATGTACTCATCGATCAGAGGCCAGAGTGATTTGGATATATCGACGATATAATTTTCTGCTTTGGCTCCTTTCTGGTTTTTGAAGTCTTCTTTTGGGATGTAATATGTCCAGCCTCCTGCTGTAGTTCTGCGTATCGAGCCTTTGTTGTCGCCTGGCTCAACGGCCCACAGATCCAGAATGGCCCAGTTGTTTATTCGCAATGGGTTACAACGGAGCATTTTTGCAAATAGATAATCGCGCAGCCAGGTTGCATAAGCTAAGTTTTTTAGCAGAGGCCTGTCTATCAGCATTAGCGTTTCCATATCGAGCATGGCGACGAGAGGATTATCTAAAGCTAATATTTCTGAGATCGGCACATCCGGTTTCCTCAACATGGGCTTCTTTTCAGCTGATCTCTGCACGTCTATCAAATATTCGAACACCTGGTCACAATACTCATCCCATTTATCCGGTTCAATTCCCAGCTGAGGCGCTAGGTCAGGCTGCTGCCTCAAGAACCCTGTTTTCGCTGATAGTAATTGTTTAATAGATTTTATAAAAATCACAACAGAGCGTTCTGATGTATTTACTGCACTCCTGTAAGCCAGATACTGCGGCAGGTATTTCATATTAATTAAATCAACAAAACGTAGTTCTTCTTTGGGTAATCCCAGACCTGTGAATGCCTGATACGCCGCAGCATGCTCAGATGGATCGATATCTTTAAGTTTTTCAGCAGAAATAATGTCACGTGGTTTTTTCGGTAAGACTAAAAAGCCCCAAAATGCTGAAAAACAACTCCAATTTGCCAGAGCAGTGGACGATACTTTGCCGTTTATAGACATGGCCGCCGGACTCTTCACTCTCGGTAATTTTTTAGGCTCTGCCAAAAACCAGCGATGAATATCACGTTTGAAACCGAAATAAAACGGATCAGATTTGAATTGAAAATAACTTCCCCAGGAATTCAGGATGTCGTCACAGGCATCCCCGAATTTCAACGTCCTTGGATAAATATCAGAAAGCTTGTCAAGAAACTTAGCTTTATCACCATATGCAGTGCTAGCCGCTTTCTGATGCTTAACCTTAAAGTAGATCGAGATTAATAGACCTTCCGGCAATCCCAGTAGATTCTCTATTTTTTGAAATACCAAACGGTTTTTAGCACTATCTCTAGGAACGTGTGTGCCGCTGATCCAAGTATAGACAGTGATCCCATTTATTTCGAGATCCTCCGCTACAGTGTTGGAAAAACTATAGACTGTGTATCCTAGCTCTTCGAGTTTGAGTTTTAATGCTACGCGCACCTCAGCTAACACTGTGCTGTCTCTTAGTTGCAAATTCAATCCAGCATAAAGTGACAATAACTTCTTAAACTGACTTTTTTGGTTGGCAATGGTTTTGGGTTTTTGGCCTTTATCCAATAAGCTTCGTAAAAAATTCGACTCATACTTCTTAGAGTTCTTACTTAAATCGGCTGGAATAGAGTTGTCTAACGACGCTCCCTGATACTCCAAAACAAGATTTAAGGAGCTCAATAAGTTCTTAGTCTGCTGATTTTTACTGTCCCGACCTTGGGTAGATTCAGCCGCAATAAGATAAATTCGCAGGTCATTCCAGGTATATGCTTTTGGATAAATACTTACGTTGAGGGTATTCATAGGCCCATCTCCTACGCACCGAAAAAATATTTTTCAGTAGAAAAATTGTAGATAGTCGTAGGATAGGCGATAATGTGACTTGGTAATCAGGCAATCGCCGAGGGCTAAGTTAGTGTTCAAGCACTGCTTAGCCTTTCCTTTTCATATCTGCTTAAATCAAATAGTGCTGTCCAACAAGCTTAATTGCGCATCCGTAGCTACGCCCATAAGTTGCAATTTTTCGATGGCTATTTCCGTCAGCTCATAATTTCGTCCTCGGCCACGCGGCAAATCTAAACGCGCTAAATAGCCTTTTTTGGTTAGTGGCTCAACATATGTTTTTGCACTACTGCCACTCAAACCTAATTCAATACAAATTTCCCGATGCGCTGGCATATGCCTATGCTTAAAAAAATAGTTACTTAGAAAAACAAGGCATCGCTCCTGTTTTTCAGTTAACTTTGGCAAAGTTTGTAGCATCTTTGTTTTCCGCTCCAAAATATTTGATTAACACAATATAGTACAGAATTCCGAATCTGCCAACATAAAATACTATGCAAGGACATCCTTGCAGTAGTTGCAGCACAGCATACGCCTGGAATATTTCGAGCATTTATTATACGGATTATTAAGTATCCAGCTCGCAGGCCCCATAATACGGTGGGTGTCAGCTGTGAGGGGATGATTTGCGGATTGAATTATCCGACTTCATAGGACTCAGCTAACCGATTCCAACAGAAAATATTTACCTGAACATTTCACCAAAACCCTTCTTTAACAAACCTTCTACAAGCATGAGAAAAGTGGTGTTTGAGCATGTGCCGGAAACACTGGTACATCCGGTACACTGGTACATTTTATTGATAAACCTATATATATCACGCAGATAAAACGATCTCGCGGTGTACCAGACATGTACCGTAAAAATATATCGGTACAACGGAGTGCGGTACACTTTTTGGCATGCTGGTACATAAGTGTGGTACAAGGGAGAAGTCAGTAAACATAAGTGATATAGAGAATAAAAAAAATAATATATATATACTGGTACATGTACTGGTTCATACCTATAGACCACGCCATTACTATGATCTTGCTGATTTTGTACCGCACTTTCGCTATATATCATCCGGCTTTATTTAAGGGGATAAAATGCAAAATTTCTCATTGAAAAAATGGACAATAAGGAAGATTGTGACTATTTGTAAGGATTAAATAGTTAGATGTTGGCTACAGGCTATGTAATACGTAGATTGTTTCAGACTAAACTATAGGCTAATACTACATCATCTTCACCAGGAAGATGGTGATAACCTTCCTTATTGGGACCGCGCAAACCCGCATGAATGCTAGGCATGACAAAAGATGGCAAGCATGAGAAAATTATTTAGTAAGGAAATGCGTGACATGTCGTTTTTTCTCATTAGGTTTGGTGCTTTTTGAAGTGTTATTACCTCGTAACAGAAGTAGATTACCAGGCGTTCATCGCGACGGGCTCTAATGAAGTAAATTTCCACATTGTTCAACGAAACTGGACACTCGTTACTCCGTAACATCATTCCATTTAATATCATAAGTATTAAAACTATTTGAACAGTTTAAAGTATTACAATACATTAAGCGCATATAGTTATGTTACTCCGTAACGAGAAGACGGATTGAGATTTTAATAAAAACTTTTCCTTGTTTGTTGGGTTTTTCTGTTGATCAGAGTGGGTCGATTTAGTGTATCGATGAGTGAGTATAAAATGAGGTATATATTGTAAGTATCGTAATACATTTATGCTATATTGGATAACCTGTTACGGTGTAACACGATTCTTAACAGTATAAACAGTTCATACCGTATAAACTATATGAACCGTTTAAACTTTTTTCATTACATCCGTTTTATTAGGCTTTTTATCCATGACATACAGGTCTCTATGGCCCAATCGATTTGCTGAGGATTAAACTTTGTCATTTCTTCTGATCCAGGGCCATGGCCGAAAGGATTTCTGGCATTGCTAAAAAGCCATAACAATTGTTCTCCTTCCCAGTTACTAATAAATTGACCATTCTTCTTGCTCATGAAGTGATTAATATAAGCACCAGCTCCCCTTTCTTTTCCGGTAGTCCACCCTTTTTCATTAGATATAATTTTGAGTGTACTTTCTAAGGCTTTTGCTGCGGGAAACGCTGGATCTTCGCCTCCACTATCTCGCAGGTCTAAAGCTGATTTCATGTCGAAATCGACATTTTTCCATTTTTGATCTCTAGTCAGAGCCCAGAATTCTGTCTCTATATTTTCCTCGATTAACTTATCTTTAGATATTTGAATGAAACCATTATGGTAGTTCAAAGCATAACCAGAGGTTTTTAATCTTTCATTTAGCTCTTCAACGTGAATCTTGAATTTATCCAGGTCTTTTCTAATACTAGCCACAGATTTATCGACGAGCGCGGCTAAATGAGGACTGTTCGAGGCAAACTTCTTCATTTTATTTAAGTGCGCATCTTTTTCTCTGAAGGCCAACTCAATTAGGCTCAGTCTTTCTTTCATAAAATGATCTGGAATGTTTGATTCTTGAAACTCCTTGAGCATAAAAGTTTTGCAAACTGAGCCCATGTTTATTTCGATCAACTGATTACCAGGTGCAAGAAAACGCTTTGGAGAGAGCTCTTTGAGACCCAGCTCCCTTGTAAGGGAATTATGTATGCTTAACCAATATTTTTTTGCAAAATCATTTGCTTTTCCGTCGACGATATCCGGGCATAGATCCTCTGAAACAAGACTAAAAACTTGATTAATAAACTTTTCTTCTACATCGGTGAATTTGTCCCAGATAGTGATTGAAGAATATCTAGTATAAAAAATATCGTTGAGCATTTGAAACCTCTCATGGTAACTTATTATTATTATTAAAAGTATTAAAAGTATTAAAATACATAATATGATGGATAAGCTATTGTAAAGGCTGTGATTATGTAGTTAATCTTCATTTTGTTTATACTTATAATTATCCACTTTTTTCAGTGATTGCCATGCCATGAATCACTGCTAGGGTCATCTTGCAATCTTCTAATGCTCGGTGTGCGTTAGCATCTAGCGCATCAAATTCTTCAGCGGCATTACTTAGCTTCTGCCAAGTAAAGCTCTTATGGTAGTTGCTGTATTGGCCAAAATATTTTGCATATTCCAACATCACACAATCCTGCGATTTGGCAAACTCCTCCTGATCCTCTACCGACATCCAAGAGCTCCGACAGATAATACTGTGATCAAATTTCTTATTATAAATCAACACAACCTTATTTTTTATAGCACTGATGAAGTTAAGGTGTATGTCTGACCATACAGGCGCGTTTTCCAGTGATTTGTTGCTTATTCCATGTATCGACTTCGCCTCTATCGAAACGGGCTCAGGAGGCCTTACAAGCGTGTTTAACAGTGGGTTCCCCAATGAGTCGATTATTGCTATTTCGACGACGAAACCATTTAAATCTGTGGTCTCTGTATCGATAATCACGAAGTCCGTTGACAACCAATAGCGCGCTTTATCTATCGCATCGTTTCTGGAATCAACAAACATTTTTACATCGGCACAATCGAGGCATAACGTAGCTGTAGCACTCATTTTTTCTGTGTCGCCGCAGCTGGCGCAGATTCGCAGATTGGGCCGGACTTTATTTGGCTGAGTATCCTCTGGGTAGTCCCAGTTGTGTTGATGGCGTTTTAGCGCGGCACCCTGCATGAGTGACTCAGTAAAATCTCTCCAACTGGCATTTTCTTCAAATTCATTCCATGATTTAAGGTAATCTATACTTACAAAAAAATCTGCCGGTGCATAAAAAGCAAATTTCTTGCCATCAGCTTGTATTTTCAGCAATTCGAAGTCGTCGGGGGAGTCAGCAAGTAGTTGATCAACCGGCTGAACTTGCAGGTCAATATCTCTATATTTAAAGAAGAAATCATCAGGGATTTTGTTATCGTTTTCAAACTCGTTCCAACGGTCAATTTCGTCTGCGACAAACTTAAAAAGATCACTCATAATTATCTAGCCTCTGGATTTTTAAAGTATATTTTTTTTCGATAATCGTTGTAAGTATTATAATACTTTAAGTGATCTACAGGAGTTTTATGTTTTGTGGAGGATACTACAGAGCCGGCTTAATCTTTTGTCAAATTATTTATATGCAAGGTTGAGGTATTTTTGCACAGTTTCAATACCATTTTCATTGCGCAAAATAATGTATGAGGCAGTGTGCCCGCCGAAATGTTCATTTTCAGCCCGTAGCCATGCAGCTGAGCGCTCTGGGCTAAACATGGTACGCAACAAACTGTAAACATTTAAAATTCGTGATAAGCGCGTTAAGGAGGCGTTCCTCAGCAATCCTTCTTGCTCGGCCTTCGAGAATTTCCATTCGGCCAGAATTTTGTGCACTGTTTTTAGCGCTACTTCATATTTTTTCGAGGCAGGTATATTATTCATTGTAACTTCCTGGGTTTTAGAAAGTAATTTTTCCAATAAGTATTATAATACTTTATATTGTCTACAGGAGCTTTGTTATCTGGAGTTGAATGTTTTTTTATCTTGTATTTGTTGCGCTTCCTCTAACATCTCTTTGATGTACTGGGCTTTATCGCGTAGATCAGATATAGTCATGTCATGCCTGCATAATATTTTCATTGTTTCTGCTATTTCATCCATAGTATCTAGTTTGCTTTTACCATTTTCTTCTGCGAGCAATTTAAACGTCATGGCTGACTTTCGGCGCGTGTCTAATTTTTTAATTCCCTTATCACTATTCCAGTCACGTCCCATAGCGCGGCTTTTAGCCTGACGCTGTTTATTGCAAAATGCTTTGTACAGATCATCAAAGCTTTTACCGTCATACAACCTTAGAGCTATTAACCGCTCAAGCTCGTAGGGGTCGTAGGTTAAGACTGTTGGTAATTCTGATATGCCTTCAGGCAGATTTTTTAGCAGCTTCGCCAACGTGTCGACATCATATAAAGGGCAAGAATTGATCTCGTGAAGACCATCAAGTTCGTCTTCTAACTCATATGATCCTCCGGTAAACCAATGCCAGTGCCTACTTTTCCTGTCGCGGAGCATATCCTCAATATATAGTTTAAATATTGCTGCTTCTGCTACTCCTAACAAGCGTTTCCTAGCCATAATATATCCCTCTCATTCGCCTTTTGGACGACCCTGTGCAACCGGGTCAAGTGCTGCAAATAGCGCGTGCAGCTGCTTCGGTGTGCGACTATTCAGTGCATGCAGTGCCATGCGTAGCACTTGTGTCTTGTTAGCGGAAATACGCTGATCTAATAACTTTTCCATTGTTTGTTGAATAACTTGATAATCGTCGATCGGCATGACAAATCCGTCTCGCTTCATTTCCGATTTATACCGAGTATTAGTTTTGCTTGTCTTTTTAGCAGTAGGTTTACTAGCAGCTGCGGTTTCAGGTTCTGGTTCTGCTTCATCCGCCTTCTTAGCGTTGGCGAGCACGGTATCGAGCTTATCAAAGCGATCAGTCGCCTTTACTTGCTCCTCCGCCATGCTGTTCGTTAAAGCGTCGCTCAAGCTTTTCCTTTTCTTCTTCACACTGCCACCTCATCATCACTTGATATAAGTTTGAGAATTTCATCAGTCATCGCCTCGACTTCAGCGATGGCCTGCTTGGCTGCACTTTTAAAGTCCTGGACTGGAACTGAGAAGGCCATAGATTTTTTAAAAACAGAACGCTTGCCGATGGTGCTTTTTAGCATTGGAATTCCAAGCTTCGCAACCAGCTTAGGTATCTCCATACTCATCGTCGTATTGTCCATTTCGTTCATCAGAAAACACGCTTTTAGATCTTCGTTGTTGATCTGGCAGGCTTCGACCATATCCGTAATTATTGCAGTGGCCCATAGATCGGCCGGGCTAGGTTTGACCGGAATAATAGCCAGGTCAGAAATCATCAGTACCGAATTCGGAATTGGGCTCTCTACGTTGGGCGGAGTATCGATGACGATGTAGTCATAATCATTGATGAACTTGCGAATTTCCCGGTGAATAAGCTTGCCTGCGTGGTGCAGTGGCACCACGGTAAAGGGAAATTCAGTTTCCGGGTTGTGAGTACACCAAGTAACGGTGGTGCCTTGGGCATCGCCATCCACTACGAGTACCTTGTTACCTCGTAACGCCAATGTGCTTGCTAAGCTAACGACTGTGGTGGTCTTGCCTACACCGCCCTTCTGATTAACGATTGTGATGATTTTTGCTGCCATCTCTAAATCCTTATAATGATTATAAGTATTATAATACTTATAATACATTTACTTACTGGAACTTATTACGTCGTAACTTACTTGCTGCTGACTAGCTTGAGCCTCGCCGACATCATGTCACAGCCCTGTGCCGCGTATGGACAGTCATCGCAACCCTTACAAAACGCCCGGGCCTCTTGTTTCTCTACCACACCGCCATTGGCCGTAAAGGGTAATATCACGGCATCAAGCTTTTGCCTAGTGATAGTCACGGTGCGCAAACTCTTACCATACAGACGCACTCGTTTGGTTTTTGTCTGGTGCTCGATCAGGTCATGCTGCTTGAGCTGGCGAGATACCCACTCAGGTTTAGACCAGTCTGGTATATCGCTTCTCGATTCCTGACCAAAGCCATCCTCAACCAGAGTGCTCATTTCCATTACTATATGTTGCAGTGTCGGAGTGTAATAGCCACGCTGAATAAGGTTATCTACCGCCTCTAACAGTACGGCCACCGGATCGTTGTCATCGTGACGATAGCGATCTTGCTTGCCCAATGATTTTTCTAACGCATCACTGATCTCTTGGCTGTTACAGAAATGAGCGATCACTCGAAGCGGAGCGCTGATCTCGTTATCGCGGTTGGTATTTTCAGAATACTTGAGGCAGTAATGATCGTACAATTTAGCTACGTTACTAAATGCCCAGCCATGCAGCTGCTGGCGCAAAGCATAGGTCTCATGGGTGGGTAAAGGTCGCTGGCTAATAGTTTGGCCTTCTACCATTTTACGCGTGTGTATGGTTAGCATTCGAGTGCCGAGGATGCCTTCAACACCTTGTGTGTTGGTAATGAACTTAATACCGAACAGGTTTAGATTCACCACCTTGGCTTTTTCGCCTTGGCCCTCGGTCACACGACGATTAGAGGTAGCCTTTTTATAGCCAACCTTGAGGAATTGCAGCATATCGTTAACTTGGGTGTTGTTTTTACTGCTTGCGGCAATGCCTTCCAGGTCATCGATGACTAACAGGCCGGATGTGTTGTTTATCTCCCGGCTCATGGTCGCCGCAGTGATCGCGCCGACCACGTTACTGTTACAACTTAGCTCAGCCATAGCCATGCCCAGCTGCGACTTACCACTGCCTGCAATGCCGTTGGCTAATACGTATGGAACTGCGTCAAAAGCTTCCTGCACATAAGTAGCAAGCACTGTAAGCGCCAGCAATGCGTAATCTTCGCTATGCGGCAGCCAGACAGATCCTTTCAGATGACTGATTGCCTTATTAACCAAAGTCTCGGTAGATTCCAATATTATCGCGCCGCTCATAAATTGCTGAGCATGCTGCCAATCCCAGGTGGAATAAGAGTTCGTGGTTGGCTTTTCCTTGATGATCGTGCCATCGTTGAGTCGTAACACCATATCCACTGTTGATGTTCCGGATGGAGCCTTTGGTGTGATTACTTGTAATATTTTCTGGTCAGAACGCAGCACTATAGTACGTAGCCGCTCTGTAACTTCCCAGACCTCTTCGCCTTGAGCGTCTTCAGCTTTAAGGCCACTACTACTGAATTTCTGCTGCTTCTCGACCTGATGTATGGTTAAAGGGTAATGCAATAAGCTGCGGGATTTATCAAATCCGCCATTCACATCGATCGGAGCATAACCATAACTGCCGGGGTTAACACTATCCAACGGCTTATGACTATCCTCTTGGTTGTTGTTGTGCGACTCGCTCATAGTTTCAGGGGCTAGCTTCAACAGTCGTTCAAAGTCCCTTAATGGAGGATTGCTGAGCACGAAATCAGAGATGTCCGTACCGCTATCACTTTTTTGATTGTAGCTGTGCGGCACCCGAACCCGGTACGTAGGCTGACCAATTGTTCCGGCCAGGTTATTTGCAAAAGTATCCCCGGGCCCGTCATTGTCGGTCGCTATAAATATTCTATCGAAGAGCTCCCAATAATTCTCATCTAGCCACTCATGCGGAATGTTGGTGCCATGGGTACTGCTTAATAAAACGACATTGCGGGCATACGGGGTGCTGGCTAAGTATTCATCTAAGATCCAGAGGTCTTTTTGCCCTTCGGTAATAATAGCGATACTGGTTTCAATGGTTACCGCTTTGCTGTGATATGCCAATGGTTCACCGACAGCCCACGCCTTGAGTCGCTTACCTTTTTCATTTAAGT
>JBLHNZ010000092.1:0-11094 GCA_047623245.1 Oceanicoccus sp.
CTAACGATTTTCATACCACTCTCAAGTACAAAGAGGTCCGGTTCCGCAGATTCGAGCATTGATTCTACTGTATCTATTGGTTTCTGATTGTTGTCGCGTTCAACCCCGGGTGCCCCGTCGAAATGGATGATCTGTTTCCAGCAACGAGTTATAGCGTCGCCAAATATTATGACTAAATCGTCGACCTCAGCGAGTTCCAAAGCTTTGTCGATGGCGGTAACCTCTTCGGGAATGACTAGAATTTGGTCTTCAGAAATACCCGCTTGGAGTAATGTGGCTTTCATATGAAGAGGAACCTCGTCCGAGGCACGACCGCGAAGATTATCATCACGTTTCAAAACATACAGATCAAATTTCCCTGCAGCCGCATTTGCTATGTTATCGAGATCAATATCGCGGCGATCCCCAGGTCCAGCGATAACAACGATACGTTTTCCATTAACGTTTAACTTGGTAGCGAGATCGCTCATGTAACGTACGCCATCTGCATTGTGAGCGTAATCAAGAATGACTCTAAAGGGATGTTCGTCGTACACATTCATCCTGCCAGGTGCTTGGAAGAAGGTGGTGTTAAACGTACGGAGTCCATGTCGTATATCTTCAAGAGACTTACCCATACTAAAAGCCAATGCGGCTGCAAACATGGCATTTTGCACGTTGTGCATCGCTTTGCCCTCGAGGGTCGCGGGAACGAGGTGAGTCCAAAGCAGAGGAATATGCGCGCCATTATCGTAAAGGGTAATCATATCGCCATTAATGCCTTTTTCCAGCACCACGGCCCGACCGCCAGAGCGAATGTGTTCTCTCACGAGACCGTGACCCGTATTCATGGTGACGTAGCAAAGATGCTCCGCTTCGGTAAAGTCTGCCATTTTTAAACACAAGGGGTCGTCTGCGTTAAGCACCGCTGTGTCTCTCGCCACTTCCACCACTATGCGTTTTATTTCCGCTAACTGTTCAAGTGTATCGATGCCGCGCATACCTAGATGATCTTCTTGGACATTTAACACTGCCGCAACATCACATTCACTATAGCCAAGTCCAGCACGAACAATGCCGCCGCGAGCAGTTTCTAGAACGGCGATATCGACAGAGGGATCTCGCAATACGATTTTAGACGAGACTGGCCCGGTCATGTCTCCTTTTACGGAGAGATGACCATCGATATAGACCCCATCGGTCGATGTCATGCCGACCACATGACCCGCTGTTTTGAGAATATGAGACAGCATGCGGGATGTTGTCGTTTTTCCATTAGTACCCGTAATCCCGGCTATAGGGATACGTGTTGGCGCGCCTTGTGGGAAAAGCATATCCATGACTTTTCCCGACACGTCTCGTGCCGTGCCTTCGCTCGGTGCCACATGCATACGAAAGCCCGGAGCGGCATTAATTTCGACAATACCACCTCCAATCTCTTTATATGACTGGGTAATGTCGGCAATCAAAAAATCTACGCCGCCGATATCCAGGCCTACAGCACTGACAGCACGTTCAGCCATTGCCCTATTGTCGGGGTGCACGATATCGGTGACATCAATAGCGGTGCCGCCGGTGGATAAATTTGCAGTTGCACGGAGATAGAAAATTTCACCGTCGGCTAATATTGAATCAGAACTTAATTCGGCTTCTTCGAGCAGGCGTCGGCCCTGTTTGTCGAGTTCGAGGCGAGTGAGTACTTTTTCATGACCAACACCTCGGCGCGGGTCCTCATTGACTTTGTCGATGAGTTGTTCGATGTTACTACTGCCATCACCAACGACATGTCCCGGTACGCGTTTCGCTACGGCGACCAGTTCACCATTCACGACTAGCATTCTATGATCCATCCCCGTGAGAAAAGACTCCACCAGAACTGCGCGACTAGTGCCTTGCTCTTTGGCAAAGTCAAACGCGGTTGAGACTTGCTCCGGTGTCGATAAATCTATAGATACTCCGCGTCCATGATTGGCATTAAGTGGTTTGAGAACCACTGGATAGCCAATTCGTTCGGCGACGCGAATGGCTTCACGTGCCGAGTAAATCATCCTTTGCTGAGGTACAGGTAAGCCGAGATCATTCAGTAGATTATGGGTATCTTCTTTGTCACAGGATATTTCGACAGCGATATGGCTGGTTTGGCTTGTAATCGTAGCCTGAATTCGTTGTTGGTATTTTCCGTGTCCGAACTGGACTAAACTGTAATTGTTGAGTCGGAGCCAGGGTATATCGCGCGCCTCGGCGGCCTTGACCAATGATCCGGTACTCGGTCCAAATTCCTTGCGTTGGCAAAAGCGAACGAAGTCTGTGAGTTCTTCGTTGAAGTTAAAGTCTTCTTCAATAGAGGTCTGAAGCTCTGCTTGCAGTGCTTCGGGTATAAGAGAAATCAGTAGCTTTCTTCCCAACTTGGCCGCTTCGATACCGACATCGCGTTGTTTATATTCATAGACTAAGTTGTAGTGACCCACCTCTCCGGCACCTCGGGTTTTCCCGAAACTAACGTCTGCCCCGGCAACACATTGAAGCTCAAGGGTCACGTGTTCCCATATGTGGCCTATCCACGTTCCTTCATCTTCTTTTAACCTGCGGACAAACCCGCCGGGTTCGCCATAAGAGCAGCCATGTTCAGCTAAATTAGGGAGGGCACTGAGCAAGCCCTCAATGAAGGCACTTCCCAGTTTGACAGAGGGCCATTGCTCGAGAATGCCCACGTCGATAACGTGGCGAATGACTGGGAAGCGTGCATATACGTTGGGGCCAACGTAGACATTTGACGACAAAATTTTCATTTAATTATCCACTTATTGGTGTTTTTGTCTAACCGTTGTCGGCGATATTCATCTCTTTCATGCTAACTTTACAGGGTTTCATAAGCTACGTTATTAAGCCTTAAACGCCTCCCGGCTGGATATATCGTACCGTGATCCGGTACTGAGCATATGCACTTTCAGGCCTAGCATAGTTAGCGCAGATCCCGAACCGGCTTCTGCCATTGAGCTATATTGCAAATCCGATGGGTCGATCACTAACACGCTACCACTTCCAACGACTTCAAGTACATCGTTTGGTGCGATAAATACGGCTGTATCTTCGTCAATACCCAATGCAGACGCAAAAGGATTGTAAGAAATAGCTGACATTAGCCGCCCCCACCGATTGCGTTCACTAAAATGCTGGTCGAGAATCACTTTGTTTATCAGGCCTAATCCCGGCGCTAAAGTGACCCCGCTTTCGCTGGGTAGCGCATTGGCTGAACCGCCGGCTATCATGTGTTCCGGCATAATAGCGGCACCAGCGGAGGTACCTGCAACGTGAACTCCCGACGAGTTGAGTCTACGAATGGTTTGAGCAATCGGCGTACCGCCCAAAATAGTCGATAAACGCAATTGATTACCTCCGGTCATAAAGATGCCTGTCGCACGCTCCAATTCGCTAATATTGTGCTCGTTGAGAGCATCTTCCCTGGTTTCGATAGGCAAAGAAACAGCGTTGCCAACGCCTAGTTGTAGAAATAATTCTTCGTACGCTGAACCAGTATCATCTAACTGTGAAGCGGTAGGAATAATAACGATATAGGCGTTTTTGCCACCGCATAACTCGACAAATTTTTTAAGGATGACAGGATTTCGGATTTTTTCTTCAGCGCCCCCAATAGGAATCACGTAACCACGATCTTCACCATCAGCAATTTTTGCTGGACACATACTGTACCTCTTGATAACTGTTAAGAAAAACGTTTTAAGTCTAATGATCAGTAATAATGTGCAATGTTTACTCGGGCTCAAAAAGTCCCTTAAGTATTCTCTTATTGTCGTATCGATGCCATTGGCCCATAGCCATAACGTCGGTGATTTGATGTTCCGCGTTTAACGCTATTAAATCGGCGTCGCATCCGACTGAAATTCTGCCCTTCTGCTTAAGGCGCAACAGTGTAGCAACATTAGACGTAAATACCGGCAATACCTGCTCCAGTGAAAGCCCGCTCTTTAATGCGTTTCTAAGAGTTTCCGGCAGAGTATCCGCTCTGCCAAAGTCCATATGTGTCAGTTCTCCCTGCTCGGAGAACAACGGCATGCATCCACCGCCGTCTGAACTCACAGTGACTTGATCAAGTGGTAAACCGCCTTCATGAATTGCCGATAGTGCTTGTGCAGCGCTTAGGCCCGGTTCAATTGCTCCTTCGGGAAAAGCTGTTAAGTCGATGTAGCAGCCACTAGCAAGCAGCTTACAGGCACGCTCAAACAAAGGTTTGTTTCGGTTGACATGAGTGGGATGGAAAACGCGAGAGGGGATTTCGGTTTCAGCAACGGCACGTTCTATTAGATCTAGTTTACGATCGCCGTCGCCGAGGTGAAAATGGATTATTCCCGCCTTACCCGTCATCAAACCTGCGACGTGAGCTTCGCTGGCAAGGCGCACAATTTCTTCGAACTGCGGTTGGCTGGACCGATGGTCGCTAATAGCAAACTCGCCAATGCCGATGACCGGCTCAATAAAGGCGATGTCACTTCGTGCACTGCCGGTGAGGGTGGTTAGCGGTAAATGGTAACCACCTGTCCAGCAATACGCTGAAAGCCCTTGTTCTCGCAAAGCGTAAACCGTCGATACCAGCTCAGCGGTGGTGCGTGACAAATCATCGGTTCCCAAGAGTCCAATAACGGTTGTAACCCCCGCTGCACTAAAATTGCTAGGGGGTACTGGAGGCACTCGCGAAGAAAACCCCGCTTCTCCACCACCTCCAGTAATGTGCGCATGGCAATCGATAAATCCGGGGGTTAAAGTTTTTCCGGAAAAATCGACAATATCGACATCGAGTTCCGAGGGCAAATGCAGGTTCACATCGCTTATCGCGAGAATTGTGCCGCCACCAATAAGAACCGACTTAACTCCCAATGCTTTAGGATCGTAAAGATTGGCATTCTCGATGAGGGTCAGTGGTTTAGACAATTGCATGATATTTATAGCGTTATTAGGAGATGAGTCCCATATTAGCGAAACCCAGGCAGAATGACGAGCATAGCGTTAAGTATTTCTAATTATTGTAAAAGGGCGCCTCGTGAATTGCAAAGTCACTGATGTTCTCGGAGGTGGGCTAGGTCATGACTTTCGTTATTTGTCTCTTAGTCTTGATCTTACTATTTGGCATTGCATTCGGAGAGTTGTAAATTTGTGCGAGGGATTACAGCGTGTTTTTACAGTGATCAAAAAAGAGTGAAAGAGTTATTACTTACAGTATTGGCCGATGGTTTTAATGCATTGAGCCGCTCACCCTGTTTTCCCACAAAGAGAGCGGCCGGTCTTTCTTATCCAGGTACAGCCGACATTTTTGCCTGATTGATATCGATTGAAGCCGTCGATTGGGGATTAACAATCTCACTGAGCGCTTCCGGCCTACCTTTACATGCCTGCACCAGCAAATCTTTGTTTTTTGCGAGCAACAGGCCAAAAGCCTCCGCTGCTTTTTCGTCGACACCTACAATTTGGCTTTCAAGCAACGCTGTGAATTGCTCCCCCAGTTCCAGCATTTTATCGTATGCGTCTGCTTCTTTTTTATCATCAAACATTGAGTCATCCCGGTCACACTTCCACATTGCTACAACAGCCATTGACTTATCTCCTTCTTAGTTGCCCATATTTATACTGTATATTAATACAGTATTTTATAATTGCAATCTATTTGTGAAACTAATTTTTGGGTGGTAATCGGTGATTTGCCAGTGTCTATTGATCCAGACTCATGAATATACCCGTGTATGTCCGCTAGCGCATTTCGAACTTACTATTCGTTTTTAATTCACAAACGAGACTCGCCTGTTGCTGGCGATTGGAGATTTACTCATACTCGGTGCATTCTTTTGCCATATGTGCGTGCGAGACAGAGTTGATAATGTGAAGGCAATTCAAGCTTTATAGAGACTTCGTACAGTAACTACGCGGACAAGTGAGAGACCGGGATCGTATCGCTGGAATATATTGAGCATAAATCCTTTTGTGGTAAGTTGGCTAAGCGCTGGACTTTTGCGATGGGGACTTTTATCCTTCTTTGTAAGCACATTCGCATAGAAAGTCATAAATAATATTTTCCCTGCGTTACGAAATAAGCCACCACTAAAATAGTGACCCAATTACAATTGAGTGACATTCGGTTCTTTCTGCAGTACGCACTGCGTCACAAGTATTCCTATATATTAGGAATTGTTGCTCTATTTGCGAGCAATTGGCTCGTTGTCAATATTCCTGTCCATATTGGTAAGAGTATTGATCTCCTTAGTACATCTATCGAACAAAACTATGTAGAACTCCAGGGGCATGTATACACCGTGATTGGTTTTGCCGTTCTGATGATATTTACTCGGACTTTGTCACGAATGCTTTTTTTCAACCCCGGTCGTGATTTGGAAAGGGAGTTAAAGAATGACACATTCACTCAGTTAACAATGCTTCAAAAAAGTTTTTACAATCAAAATGACGTGGGTGCGCTAATATCGATTACCAATAACGACATTAGTGGTGTTAGGGCAATGGCCGGCATCGGTATGATGCAAATTTTTAACATAGGATTTGCCCTGTCTTTGACACCCATAAAAATGTGGCAAATTTCCCCGACGTTGATGATGTATTGTATCCTGCCAATCATCGTTGCGTTTACGATCGTAAATTATTCAATTGGGATCATGCGCCAGTTGATGCGCAGGAGAATGTTAGATCTGCAGGCGCTTTCGACGAGTACGGTAAATTTTTTAAACGGCGTTGAAGTGATCAAAAGCCACCATATTCAACCCTGGGCGGTAGGAGAATTCGAAAGGGATAATCAAACTCTATTGGATTGCTCACTCAAACAGCTACGAATTAGGACCTTCTTTTTACCCATATTAGAATATTCCGATGGTGTATTAAAAATACTGATCATTGCCGTAGGTGGATTGTATTTAATTGAAGAAACAATGACTTTGGGAGAGTTGACTGCTTTTCTAACATATGCGACGTTGTTGGCAATGCCGTTTATTTCTTTCGGGCGTATTATCTCGGTGTTTCAGATGGGGTTGGTTAGCATTAAGAGTATTCGACGAATTCTTGGCGAGGACGTAAGCGATCTCCCTCCGTTAATTGATTCAGAGCAGCGAGACCTGTTTGGCAGCGGTATTAGAGTAAAGAATCTTAGTTATGCATATGTTTCACCCGAAGACGGCGTGTCAAAAGTGCCAGTTCTTAAAAACGTAAGTTTTGATATTAAGCCTGGGCAAAAGATTGCAATACTTGGAAAGGTGGGGAGCGGAAAGACAACACTGGTTAATTGTTTGAACGGCTATCTAAAGGTATCGGCTGGACAAGTTTTTGTCGACGACTACGACGTAGCTAAATTGTCGCGATCCGATTTACGGACAGCGGTTCGAACTATCACGCAGGAACCGTTTTTATTTTCCGATACGATCCATAATAATATCGAATTTGGCTCCGCCGATAGAGAAAATGTTATAACGATCAAAGAAGCTCTGTATCAAAGTGATATGTTCGACGAGGTGAAGCAATTTCCCGAAGCAGAAGAGACGGTAGTAGGTGAAAAAGGTATTTTGCTTTCCGGTGGTCAAAAACAAAGATTGAGTCTCGCGCGAGGTCTTTTTTCGCCGTGTAAAATTATTATACTGGATAATGTTTTGTCCGCTGTCGACAACGAAACCGAACGATTTTTGTTGACGCAGATTTTCGAGAATACTCGCAGTCAAAGCACGTTGATCGTTTCTCATCGACCGGAGGTATTAGAGCGAGTCGATTTAATTTTAATGATGGACGAGGGAGAAATTGTAGCGCGCGGTAGTCATCGAGAGTTATTGATTTTATCAGAATCCTATCGGGAGACATGGAATCTATTGCAAGAAAGCGGCAGTGAAGCCAGTGTCGAAGTGAATTTCGCGTCCAATGAAAAAAAGGTGCTGGTCAATGACTGAGACTTCACCGTCAGCTTTTGTCGATAGCGGCACCGCGCCAAAGAATTCCGAGCCTGAAAAAATGAAGTCGGATGGACCGCCCTCTGATAATGTTCCTCAGGGAAAAAGCTGGGTTGATCTAAAATTACTCAAGCGATTTTCACGATATCTGCGTCCGTATAAACGAGAACTGATCATTGGCCTGTTACCGATACCTGTCTCGGTGATATGTAGTATTGCGTTCCCATGGCTGATCATCCAAATCATAGATCAACAGCTTGTCACGGGGATATGGGAGGGTATGCCATTCTGGATCTCTCTATTATGCCTTGTTCTGGTATGCAATTATCTGGCTAATACCTGTTACAGCTATTTCGTACAAAAAGCGGCTCAGAAGGCGATACGCGACCTGCGAAAAGACATGTTTGATCGGGTGTTACACTTTCCACGGCGATACTTTGATAGTACGCCGATGGGTGTGACGCTCACGCGGCTCACCAGTGATTTGGAGGCCATTAACGAATCTCTGGCCTCGGGTTTGCTGTCGATGATGCGAGATCTACTAATCACTGGTGCTTTGCTTATTTTTCTTACATCCATAAGTTGGCGCTTGACGCTCGTTACGCTGGTGGTTGCACCGCCCATTTACATCGTAATCAGATTGTTGCGCCGGAGGCTGCACCGCGCGTATTTACAGTCACGACAGGTTTTGTCGCAGGGTACTGGATACTTGCAGGAATGCCTACAGGGAATCAAAACCATACAACTCTATTCGGCCGAAAGAGAAGTCCAGAAGAAATACCAAAGCTATACCGAAGCATTTTTTCTAACGCAGTCCCGATCGAATTTTTACGACGCGGGTCTGTTTGCTATTATTGAAGGAATAACGACGATTAGTATGGGGTTGATTATTTGGTATGGCGCGACAGAAATTCTTGCGGCAACGATAACTCTCGGCGTGTTAATCGCATTCATTCAAACCCTTGATAAGATATTTGTGCCGATCAGAGATGTCACCTCTCAGATAGCCTCCATTCAGCGAGCTCTAGCCGCGCTCACGCATATTGAAGTGATTTTTCGCGAACCGGTGGAAAACGAAAATGATATAGAGCTAGCCGAGAATTTAGAAGCACAAATGCTCGAAGGCCAGTTGCAGTCATTTCGATCACTTGAGTTTAAGCACGTTAGGTTTCGCTACAACGATGCAAATCCATATGTGCTGGATGATGTTTCATTTACATTGCAGCGCGGCCAGAAAATCGCGTTGGTGGGAAGCACCGGGTCTGGAAAGTCGACTATTCTGAGGCTTTTGACCAAAACATATTCCGGCTATGAAGGCAGTATTACGTTTAACGGTATTGAACTGAACGAGATTCCCAAACCGATCGTGGCTCAGTTTTTTTCTTTGATGCAGCAGGAAACATATCTTTTCGACAAGAGTATTGAGTTCAATATCAGTCTTGATCGTCCTCAGATCGATAGAAATGCGACGAAAGCGGCTGCTCGATATGTGTATGCAGATGAGTTTATCGAAAAATTGCCTTTGGCATATGATTTTCAATTGGTGCAAAACGGTTCCAATCTGTCCGCAGGGCAAGCACAGCTTATTGCATTTGCACGAGCTATCGCTGGAGGCAGTGATGTTGTTTTGCTTGATGAGGCAACCAGTTCGGTAGATTCATTAACTGAACATATGATTCAGCGTGCTATCAACCACGTTTTCGCCGAGAAAACGGTGATCGCAATTGCCCATAGATTAAGTACAATACAACATTCCGATAAAATTCTAGTATTGGATCAAGGTAAAATTATCGAAGAGGGAGACCATGAAACGTTACTAGCACTTTGTGGTTTTTATGCTAATTTAGTAAGCGTGGTCGATCGGTAAAGGCACTGCATCTGATCAGGTATTAGTGTACGTCTGCAGCGATGCTTCATTGAATCGATATTTCGACCTAGAATTGGCACTTGTGCGACTTACGTCCGTGTTTGAATTTATACAGAACTAACCAATGTCATTTTTAATATCGAAGGTGGATGACGATAATTGCGTCACTTGGTTAATTAATATTCACTTCCAATCGAAACCTGAGCTATGAACGTAGAATTCATTAATCCATTTATAGAAGCAATGGCTGAGGTCTTGTTGACCATGGCCCAAACTGAGTGCAAACCTGGCAAGGCGACGGTTAAGAAAGACACCGTTTCTTATGGTGACGTTTCAGGAATAATCGGAATGTCTGGAGAAAAAATGAAAGGCTCGTTTGCCATTTCATTTTCCAAAGAGGTTATTCTTGCCGTAACGGAAAGAATGTTGGGCGAAAAGTTAACGTCGATCGATTCTACGGTCGTAGATTTGGTCGGAGAATTGACTAATATTGCAACGGGAGGAGCAAAAAAACGGCTCGCCGAGAATGATTACGATTTTGATCTTGCAACACCTGTTGTGGTTAGCGGTGAGAAACATGAAATTGTCCACGTATCTAAGGCTCCCACTATAATCATTCCCTTCACGACTGATGTCGGCGGTTTCTTTATTGAAGTTAGTTTTTCCTAACGATATGGATTATCGATGACCGCTAGGATTCCCAGCCGTAAATCTCTGGGAAAAACAGCGAGCCTTAGATTTTCAGAAATTGATAGGGATAAACTGACTTTTAAGAACGTCTGTTAAGTCCTGAGGAGGTAAGGGGCGGCTGAAAAGGTAACCTTGACCTTGAAGGCACCCTAATTCCTTGACTGACCGTGCTTGCTCCAGTGTTTCAATACCCTCTGCAACTAATTCGAATCCTAAACTTTGTGTCAGGCCTGTCATCCCTTTTAGAAGTAACTGAGTGTTTTTCTTTGGATCCTTGTGATGCAGATCTTCGATAAAGGATCGATCAAGTTTCACAAAGTGCGCAGGTAGCTGGGTTAGGTAGCTTAGCGAAGAATAGCCTGTCCCCCAGTCATCCAACGAAATAATGATGCCTTCATCGTGCAGTTCATTTAGGGAGTTGATGACTTTTTCCCAATTGCCGATCGCAGCTGTCTCGGTCAGTTCGACTTCCACAGATTCTGGAGTTAAGTCATACTTCTGTAAGGTCGAAAGTAGCTTT
Organism: Oceanicoccus sp.; assembly: GCA_047623245.1. Lineage (GTDB taxonomy): Bacteria > Pseudomonadota > Gammaproteobacteria > Pseudomonadales > Dasaniaceae > Oceanicoccus. Next base: position 11,003 of record JBLHNZ010000092.1, read on the forward strand.
TGTGTGTAATCGTCTTTGAGTAACTCTTCCGGAGAAACATTGATAGAGGCAATGGTATTAATACCTTCGTCCTTCCAGGTTCGTAACTGTTT
>JBLHNZ010000093.1:0-11080 GCA_047623245.1 Oceanicoccus sp.
TAATCAAATCCGTTCCGCCTGCCAAAACTTTTATATTGTTGCCAGAGATGGCGAGCATCTGCACTGCTTCATCCATTGACTGAGGCACTTTATAGTCAGTTATTGCCATCATTAACTCCTGAAATTTGAAGGTGTAAATTACTAGTAGGTGATTTGTTGCCGATAATCTGGCAAATCGAGTTTAACTATGTAAGTTGACTGTTATTGGATAATCCGATGTCTTAAAATTCTATGCCTGCGAATTTGTGCTTACCAATCAATGTTAGTAATCAATGTCAGCAAATTTATTATTTGAAAGTCCAAATCAAAAACGGTTGGGATATAGGCTTTATTGGCAAATGGGCATTGCCTTTGTTTCCGGATTTACCCGCAAGTACCCGTGTATTTATCTCGGCGATTTAGCTGTTCTTTTTAGCTTTTCTTTGCTGCATCAGATATCAACGGATACCTAGTATTGTTACAGTTGCAGAAAATGTTTGCAAGCTTACTGTCGATCGGTCTATCTAAGCTTATGCGGTTCGGAAACAATCACAATCATTTCCAAAAGCGAGTTAAAGGCTACTTGAAAAATCGTCCATAAACTTGCTTAATAAGACTGCGCTGCGAGCCCGTTTGCTCTAAAAAAAGATAACGCATTGCTCCTACTCTAATAACAACACCACACAACACAACACAACTCATAGGTATTGATTCGATGACATATCCGCTAGAAGGCTTAAAAATACTGGACTTTTCAAGAGTGGTCGCAGGACCATTCGCGGGACGAATGTTAGCGGATCTGGGTGCGGACGTGGTAAAAGTCGAGCCCCCCGACGGCGATGTAACTCGCTACTGGGGGAAGAACATTGCTAATATTTCAGGCTATTTTCATCACCAAAATGCGGGTAAACGAAATATCTGCATCGATCTTCGCGCCGATGGCTCCGTCGACTTGGTAAAAGAGCTGGTGAAAGAAGCCGATATATTAATCGAAAACTATCGTCCCGATGTTATGCAGCGCCTCGGTATCGGCTACGAAGAACTGAAGGAGGTTAATCCGCGTCTGGTGATGTTATCGATTTCCGGCTTTGGCCATGATGGGCCGGAGTCTCGGCGCGCGACTTATGCTCCAATCATACACGCCGAAGCGGGTTTAATGCACCGTATGGCAAAAAGAAATAATGCTCCTCTGAACGGTCTACCGCTATCTGTTGCCGATACTAATGCGTCACTACATGGACTGATCGGAATTCTATCGGCAATCATTATGCGAGACAGAACCGGTCTCGGACAACATATCGATATCGCGATGATCGACACAACCGTTGCCACGGATGATCAAATGCATTACGACCTCGACGGCTCGGAAGACACCGGGCCACTAGCTGATGAAATTTGGGCAATGCCTTTCGGCACGATGTTGATTACAACCGATTTCCGGCTCCTATTTCGCCTCATGGTGAGTGAACTCGGTTTGAAAGACCCAGCAACACCCGAGATGGCCTTAGACGAAAAAATAAAGGCGAGACGAGATGCGGTGACGGAATTTACCACAACATTAGACACCAAAGAAAAGTTCGAACTGGCAATGAAAAAAGTCAATATTGCCTGGGGCGAGATTCGCGACCCTGCAGATATAGAAGAGCAGATAACGATTAAGTCGCGCGGCTCCATTGTTCAAGTCGATGACAGAGCTGGTGGCACGCGACCAATCACACAGTCGCCCTATCGCTTCTCTAACGCAGAAAGTGGCGTGCGAGGCCCCGCTCCACATCGAGGGGAGCACAACTCCGAAATACTGGAACAATGGTTAAGCAAACCAACTGACGAAATTGACAAGCTTTCAGGTAACGGCATATTGATATTTGACGCCGAATGGAAACCGTCCTAAATCTGGGATGGCAAGCACACGCAGACATCAACATCGTAAAACATTACGAATCTATCGGTTCAAGCCCGCACCACATAGCGGTAAACAGTGCGATAGTATTCGTAATATTTTCGATAGACTTAATGCTCACCGCTTCATTGTAACCGTGAATTCCCTTTGAAACGGGACCGTACACAAGACAAGGCATATCGTCATAAAGCACAAATACTCTGGCGTCCAAATACGCTAAAGATCCAAACGTTTTTAGTTCCCGAGCGGTCGCCGTCGAATGCGCAACCGATAAAGTATTTTCCGCATCACTCCCCTCCTTTAAATCAAACCCCTCGGCCATAAATCCGTTGAATTCAATTTCGGGCGGGCTATTGGCCAGAAACAAATGTCTACTTGATGAGGCGCGTAAGAAATTTTCGATTTCTAAGGCAGCTTCTTTTGCATCTTCTCCAGGATAGAGCGCGGTTCTAACGTCAAAGCTACACCAGGCAGGTACTGAGGAGGCCCAATCCCCCCCTTCAATCTTTCCGATGTTAACGTTTATTGGCTTTTCAAAATCGGCAAAGTGAGGATGATTAACTTTCAACGCGTTGCGCGCCTTTTCATAGTCTTTAAGCTCTCCGATTAAAAATATCGCAGCATCAATGGCATTTTCCCCGCTCCCGGCAGCAGCCACGTGAACGGGATGACCTTTAACATGAACGCGGAACCAAATAACACCGACCGATGACCTAACAAGCCCCTCATCTTCCGGTTCGGGAATAATCGCAGCGTCTGCAGTGTATCCACGGACAAGTGCTGAAAGAGCGCCATTACCGGTGCACTCCTCTTCTGTCACAGATTGTAAATGAACAGTCGCAGCAGGTTGATACCCCAATCGTTTTAGCGCATCCAGTGCGAATATATTAGCAGCTAATCCTGCCTTCATATCGCCACTACCTCGGCCGTAAAGCCAATCGCCTTCAATGTGCGGCTGAAAAGGAGGGCTGTCCCACATATCACTCGGGCCCGTAGGCACAACGTCGACGTGTCCGTTTAAAATAAGAGAACGACCTTTTTCTTCAGACGGGCGATGACTACCAACCACATTTATCGCATTTTCGTACGAAACTTTAACGGGCGAAAACCCGGGATGATTTTCGATGCTGGCAACATCTATAGCCCAACGATCCATAGCATAACCACGTAACTGTAGTTCTTTGTAAAGGAAATCCTGAGCCGTATGCTCCTGCCCTCGGGTCGACGGTTTGCGAACCAATTCCTTGGTAAATTCGATTTGTTCAGCCATGCCTGCATGCACTGCTTCACGGATTTGCGCAGCAAGGGCCTCATCAATTTTCGGCTCAAATATCATACTAATTCAACCTCTTTTTAATTATTATTACTTTCTTAAGTTGCTCTCGATCCGCTAATGCGGTGCCGAAGGACTCCTTCAGCTATGTCTTGTCTATCGCAGCTATAGGGCAATGTCGCTCGGCCGTCGCGGGGCATTGAGACCCCAGTAATAAACCGATGTTGTCGCCAGAAAAAAACGAAACAGCCACTTTTGACCTCAATAACCCGAGGTTTATGACATTAACATTTATATTATCAGACATTATGCTTCCTGCTAACTGTTTACTCGCTTTACATAACCCTAATTACACGAAGCAAGTTGCGACTACAGAATAAGAAAGCCGAATTTATTTAGCGTGAGATTGACCGTGAACCTTAGAATACGAAGAAAACCCTATCCCACGAATTCCGTGCCGCCGCTTCCAACCAGCATTGAAAATTTGGATAGACGACCTGGTTGGCGAATTTTACTAAAAGAATCGACGGAGATTCAGAACATTTGAACGGCATACACGTGAGGCTACAACTTTGGCATAATCGAGTTGTCCCGATTAAAGACCCATAGTTTTCTAGCCCTGCGCAAAAAAATCACGAGATACGCCTAGCGGGGAATTTACTTTCTACGCATGGATGCTGCTCTCACCGGGAATAATAGACATAGTCTTCCATTGATCACCGAATCCTATTATCCAAGTGCCCAAGGTAGTCGCCAACGGTAATAACGCGATCACCTCTCTTAAGGTACAGTAGGGGGTTCCAAGCATTAAGAGGCTTAAAAATAACACCGCCCGCGGTACCGGTGAGAAGAAGAGTTCCGGCTGGGATCTTTCTGTGCGGAAGAAGTGACACTTTTTCCGTGTCGCGAAAATAATCCTGCTGGGCAGAGACAAAAGTCTCACGAATGATATCGGTTGGCGTTAATATCATTTTTTTCGCCAAGACGTTCTGCCTCATACCGTCGTTGACATAAAGTTGAAAACCAATATCACGGTAGAATTCAGGGCTTCGTGGTATCACCAACAAATACCCTACTGTCAAATAACCGGGCTTGCCTTTCGCAGCTGCGAAACCGGTTACGCCCATAGGCTCGTCCAGATCAATCTCTTTGAGTAGTGTCCACCTATCGGTGTAATCATTACACAGAATCAATCCCATCGTGACTTCAACGCCAGGCTCTGGTATGTCGACGAGCGGTACCATACAGATCTCTGCCTCGTAGTCTAGATGCGAGCTACTATCGGCATTGATACTCGCATTCCATTGAGTCGCATGAGCGAGCTTGGGAAATAGAAATGGTGGATCGTCTACATAAACCTCTTCGGCGTGGTCAGCGTAGTTGGTACCTGCAGCGATATGCGGGTAAGTGAAATCCATGGGAAGAATGAGATTGTCAATGGAAACCACTATGAGCGCCGCCTCCTCCGTAGAAGCGCTGCTCGCTCGGGTAGCCAAAATGGCTAAGGCATCGTAGCTTACCGTATTATACAAGACACGCGGGTCGCTAATAACGCTGCCATAGACAGCTGAAAGATCAACACCTCGCAACTCGTTTTCTCCGATCCCAGTCACTAACAATAGCTTCATTGCGCCTGTATCTTCATACCGGGCGAAAGTCAGGGCCGATCGTGGCGCGGCAACCTTGAAACTACTCATAAACTTCGGAGTTAGCTTCTCATCAAACAATGGTCTGGATAAATAAAGGCTATAAACCATGACCCCCAGGATGACTATTAGTATCAGTAAGCACAATCCATTCATCACACTCTTCACGACGTTTTTCATAACGTGCTGCCCGCATATAAAAATGAGAGTAAATATAATTTTGAATTAATTGTCAATTATTTTGTGTTATTATTCTCATCCATGAGCAGACACTTTGAAATTCAGGCGCGTGGCGCAAAAAAACGGCAGCGAACCCGCGGCAGTCTCTTAGATAGCGCTGTTGACGTATTTGCTAGGAAGGGAATAAGCAACGCGAAAATTAGTGATATTACTGAAATTGCGGGCTTGGCAAACGGGACTTTTTATAACCATTTCAAAGACAAGGATGAACTCGCACTACAAACAACACTGGCAATTATTATTGAAATCGGCGCTGCGATCGACAAGTCTATGACAGACATTGAGACCGCCTCGCTCCGCATAGTTGTCGCAACCACGCAATTCTTAACACTGGCTACCGACTCGAAAAATTGGGGGCTGGTACTGGTTGACGGATATCATCAATTGCCAAAAAATAAGACAGAAACAGCCCTTTATTTGAAGGCGGAGATACAGCTCGGGCTCGATCAACACGTATTTGAGACGACCCTGGACAATTTCCTTTTGCACCAGATCGCGGCCCTAATCATGTCTTCTTTAAGTGTGCAGTTAGCTAAAGGCGTCGATGCAGAAATGACCAGACGCACGTGCCAACACGTGCTACAAATTTTAGGTATGTCACCTGCCACCGCTATTGAATCGGTCAGTTTGGCGCAGGTAAAACTTGCTAAAACTGCCAAGCTTGCTAAATTACGGCCCTAACCTCAGGTACTCTCCCGATAACCGAACAATTTTTCCCAGAGAGACAATATGCGCCTTTATCACAACCACCTTTCAAGCTGTTCACAAAAAGTCCGAATGGCGCTTCACGAAAAGAAACTCGCTTTTGAAAATACCTTAGTCGATTTACAAAAAGGGGAACAATTTTCCAGCGAGTACCTCTTACTCAATCCTAACGGTGTTGTGCCAACGCTCGAAGATAATGGCCACATTCTCATTGAATCGACGCTCATCAACGAATATCTGGATGACGCCTATCCACAAGTGCCACTCAAGCCGGCCTCTGCCGCAGACCGACATCAGATGCGTTTATTCTGTAAAGACGTTGATGACGCCTTACACCCTGCCTGCGGCGTCATTACCTATGCCATCGGTGCCAGACCATCCCTACTAACCAGACCTCAGGAAGAGATCGATGCATTAATCGACAAAATCCCCAATGCTGCCCGACGCTCAATACGACGATCGGTCGTAGACAAGGGCGTACAAGCTCCGGAATTTAGAGAAGCGATGCTAACGTACCGAGCCCTATTTGATCGAGCGAATGAACTGCTAACAGATAACCCGTGGCTAACTGGCTCAACCTTTACTCTCGCCGACTGCGCGCTGATGCCGTATGTACTAAGAGTAGATCACTTGGGGCAAATCAATGAAATCACCTCTAGGCCACATCTTGCTCGTTGGTTTGACTCGATTCAAGAAAGACCAGCATTTCAAGAGGCTGTAACAAAGTGGACACCTTCCGCTATGGTGAAATTATTCAAAAATGCCGGTGAAGCTGTGGCGATCGAAATCGCTCAAGTTATGTCCAGGTCATCTTAGCAAACCTTAAAGACTTATAGATTGACGGCAATCGCGGTGCGATGGTTTCGATAGTGATTGCCGCTAACAGATTAACGAAATCAACAGGACAATAAAATCAATAAGACTAATAAGATAATTACCCAGCGAAGTCGATTTGACGAAAAACTCAAAATCCCGAAGGGTTCACCGCCTTAAGCAAAGGCTTGACGGAGTCGAGTAAACCATCGAAGGTAGGCTATCGTTGCGGCGACAATGCAGAGAATGCTAGAGCCGAATACAACCGCGCCCAAGGAACTCAAGTCGGACAATGCGCCCATAATAATCACCCCCACTGCCGGAGCGCCGCGAAATATCAGCCCCCATAAACTCATCACTCTACCTCTTACCTCTTCCTTCACAGAGTGCTGAATCAATGTCTGCGTGCAAATTCCTGTGACGCTGACCGCCATACCCATAAACAACAAAACGACCAGTGAAACGGTAAAGTTATCGGAGATTCCAAACAAACATCCGGTAACGCCGCAGCCTAAAAAGCCGCCCGATACAATCATCGGTAATCTGGCCGTATTATTAAACTGCGCGAGACAGATGCCACCCAATAACGCTCCTACTCCCATCGCCTGAGTCATTAATGCGAGCCCAATAGCGCCTTTTTCAAAGACACCGTCGGCAAAGCCGGGTAGCAACTCTGCAACGGGTTTACTGAACACCGCAACCGCCAAAATAATGAGTATGATTGCGCGAATAACCTTGTGTTCGCCAGCGTATTTAACCCCGTCCCAAATCTCGGTCAAAATGTGAGAATCGCCAGGGGCCTTTACGGTGTGCAGCCCGGTAGGAATAGTAACCATCACCACAGCCATCACGGCATAGGTTAGGCCGTTAACAAGAAAGACCCAGCTAACATCGGACCACGCGATAAGAGAGGCGGCAATCATTGGCCCAACGAACCTGGCGGTATTGAACAATACCGAGTTCAACGCTACAGCTGCGGGAATATCCTCCGATTTAACCAACATAGGAACCAAAGCTAATCGTGCCGGCAATGCGATACTGGACGTTATTCCAAGCCCCAACGACAACACAAACAAACCATAGACATTGATTGCGCCAAAAAATATCAAAACGAAAAGCAGGGTTGCGATTAATGCGGCTGCAAGTTGATTTAGCAGTAAGATGTTTCGTCGGTCATATCTGTCGGCCCAAACACCAGAGAACGGACCAATGATGAGTGCGGGGAAAAGATCTGCAAATGCAATAGCGCCCAGCCAGAATCCCGAGTGGGTCAACTCCCAAGTCAACCAGCCTATTCCCACTCGTTGAACCCAGGCGCCTAAAAGAGAAATCCCGTTTCCAATAATATATCGACGAAATAGCGGATTATTTAGAACGGGAAGAATACCTACCATTTGGACCCTTATTATTTATCCAGATAAACAGTTTCGCTGATTATCTTTGATGTTAGCCGACTTTGTTCCAAATCTGTAGAACTCTTTTGGACAAACCAATAGAGTTACAGATACCCCAGACCGAGTAAAAGGCACCATTTCGAAAAGGACAATTTCATTCATATTTGTTGATAACGGTGGCATACTAGCTGCGAAGCTGCGCAAACTCGAACCGACTCAGGTTAACAAGCTAATCATACGGGAGTCGCAGCAAAACATTCCGGATCGAGCAACAAACTCTTCGATACAACATTGTGAAGGTTTCCACGTATTGGAATGGATAAACTAACGTATTTCTAACGCAAACAATCAATAAACACGAGAGGTCTCTCATGTCAGACAAGGAACGTGAATTCGAAATTATTCTGTGGGGTGCCAGCGGTTTCACCGGTCGGCTAGTCGCAGAATATCTTTACACCAAGTACGGTAACAATGGAAAACTACGCTGGGCGATAGGTGGCCGCAATAAGAAAAAGCTGGAAACCCTCTCTGCAGATCTTACCGGAGACAAAAACGGTCTCTCGGTAGTTATTGCCAACAGCAACGATGAAGAGTCACTAAAAGAGCTAACGGCTCGTACCCAAGTCGTTTGTACGACTGTGGGCCCGTATGCACTGTACGGCACTTCGCTAGTAGGCGCTTGCGTAGACAACGGCACTCACTATTGTGACCTAACGGGAGAAGTTCTATGGATGGACAGGACGATAAAGCAATTTCAAAGTCAAGCCGAGCTTACTGGGGCTCGTATTGTCCACACCTGTGGTTTCGATAGCATCCCATCAGATATGGGTGTGTATTTTTTACAGCGTCAAATGCGGGCTATCTATGGCGTTCCGGCTCGTCATATAAAATATGGAGCAAAATCATTTGCGGGCGGATTTAGCGGAGGTACGGTCTATAGCATGATTAATATGTTAGATGAAATACAGAAAAAGCCTGCGCTTCAAAAATCACTTGACGACCCCTATCTATTGAACCCAGAAGGATCATATCGGGGCGACGATACCAACGAAAAAAACACCGCCGTTTACGACAATGACTTCAAAAGCTGGACATCTCCTTTTCCAATGGCCCTTATTAATACTCGAGTGGTGAGACGAAGTAACGCGTTAATGGATGACGCCTACGGTAAAGATTTTCGCTACGATGAGTCCACTCTTTCCGAGTCATCCATAAAAGCTCACGCGGCCGCATTTGGCAGCCTCGCTATGATGGGCTCGATGGCGGTTTCGCCGATTCGAAAATTGCTTCAGGGGTTTCTACCCTCGCCCGGCCAAGGTCCGTCGAAAGAGAAACGAGACAATGGTTTTTACGAAATACACTTCCACGGTGTTCACCCTACTGACCGCAGCAAGGATATGCGCGCCATCGTGACAGGAGATATGGATCCCGGATACGGGTCTACCTCAAAAATGTTAGCTGAATGCGCGGTATGCTTAGTTAAAGACGACATTCAAACCGGAGGAGGATTCTGGACACCTGCCTCTGCAATGGGCGATACACTGTTAGACAGATTACAGGACAACGCGGGCCTTCGATTTACTATTGTCGATTCCTGGTAGCCCAAGACCTCCGGTAACGGCTAACACGATAGAAGCCCCTGGAAAGGGTCCAAATAAACCCAGGGCTCGCATTCGAAAAATCGTAAGGGATTCTGTACGTCACAGAGTCCTGATTCGGGTGCTATGTTGAAGTTTTATCGAGGCTTAATGCACGGCGTTAACGCAGCCGTGATCAAACTGTTTAGATCAATATTGGCGGCGCTGCCAATAAGAGAAGAGAAGAGAATATTTTCCTCATTGCCGCCACATTCATAACGCATACCCCTAAACGATAATGCAGTTTAGCCGTATGCGCTATAAGGAACTTTCCTATGCGGCCTTTTCTTTTTTTCCACTTCCTGCAAGAATATCTTCTGCCAAGGCATCGGCGATTTGACTAGTAGGTAACCCCTCTTGCTCTGACCTTTGGAATATTTCCAGCAACGTTTTCTTAATACCCAACACATGGTTTTCAATTCGATCTGTATCCCGAATACCTTGCAGCTGATAATAAACGTCGATAATCCCCCCGGCATTTATAACATAATCAGGCGCATAAAGAATTCCACGCGCCAACAATTCACCACCCATTTCGGGGTTTAGAAGTTGATTATTTGCAGCGCCCGCCACGATTCCAGCCTTAATATTATTGATACTTTTGCAACTGATAGCCCCGCCCAACGCACAAGGTGCGAGAACATCCACATCGGCACAAAGCACCTCGTCTAAAGACAGCTCAGTCACACCAAAATCGTTGACCACGCGGGCGATATTTTTCTTGCTGATATCCGCTGCATAGACTTTCGCTCCAGCTTTAGTCAACATTTCTACCATGTGATAACCAACATTACCTACACCCTGCAACGCAATTCTTACGCCCTTTAGATCCGATTTGTATCGGTATTCTACGGCTGCACAAATTCCCTGATACACACCATAAGCTGTTATTGGCGAAGGGTCTCCGCCATGCTTTTCAGATTCGATCATGCCCGCCACATATTGCGTTCTCTGCGCCATTACGGCCATGTCAGAAACGCTCGTTCCAGAATCTTCTGCGGTCGTATACTGACCGCTAAGACTTTCTATAAAGTCACCCATCGCGCGCAAGAGGTCATTATTTTTGTCACTATGCGGATTCCCAATAATCACCGATTTCCCACCACCCACTGGCAGGTCCGCTAACGCTGATTTATACGTCATGCCTCGCGACAGTCGCAATACGTCACTTAGGGCTTCTTCACTCGAGCTATAAGGAAACATTCTGCATCCGCCCATTGCAGGCCCCAGAACATTATTGTGTACTGCAACTATTGCCTTAAGACCTGTTGCAGGATCATTTTTGAAAGCTACCATTTGGTGATTATTAAAATCTGCATGATCAAAAACCGACATGGTCGTATCCTCTTTTTTATAGTAAAAAATTCATTTGTGGTTTACGCCGCTTCTACAATGGTAAGCACTTCGACGTAATCACCGCGTAGCTGCAGTAGCAATTGTTTTTTACGATCCGCCATTATCTCAACACTTTTTTCTTTAACGTGACCATAGCC
>JBLHNZ010000094.1:0-10971 GCA_047623245.1 Oceanicoccus sp.
GCTCGCAGCACCTCCGCCGGCGTTTCCTGCAGCACCGCTAGCACTAGCACTAGCACTAGCACTAGAAGCTGAATTCGACCCGCTATTACCACTACTTTGCGCGTCGGCCATTTCTCCTTCAGACAGTGGACTTTCTTCAAACAAAGGCCCATCGCCGCCGCCAGCTTGACTTATCGGCTCAAAGATATCTACGCCTTCACCATTTGCGGATGAACCCGTAGATTCCTGCAAAATCATGTCGTCAAAGTCCCCAAGCGACTCATCAAGAGATTGTTCTAAGTGTTCCAAAGACTCTCCACTACCGCCCTCTGTACCGCCCTGCGAGCCACTTTTACCGGAAGTCGATGTCGAGGAATTCGGCATTCCAGAGCCGGAGCTGCCAGGCTGGGTGGGGCCACCGGAACTACTACCACTTTGACCACCTGACTGGCTTCCGCTTTTGTTGCCGCTTTTACTCTGGCTGCCGCTGGGAAAGCTCGGTGTGGAAGGACTTCCAGGCATGCCACTGGAAGAACCACTTGGCGAAGATGGCGGCATGCTAGAACTGCTTGAGCGTTGACTAGACGGCATTTGGCATGCAAAGACCAAATTTATTAGACCCAATATCAAAACGAGCTTAACTATTTTCATCAGCTTCTTCCCTTATCCTAACGCACGTATATTGATATTACATGATTCTGAATTGTCAGCGGGCCCTCAAGACTTACTCGTGGCCGGAACCTAACAGATTTAAGATATTCTCGCCCACGTCGTAAAGTACTCACCGGCACATCCTCATTGTCGTCCAGCAACCTTATTGCAAACGCTTTTCCATACTGTGAAACAGTCAGAGAATACATTAGCTGATATGAATCTGTAATTTGAGATGGAGGCCCTGGAAGGTTATAACGGGGCAGTATAAGGGGATTAGAAAACATTTTTTCAGCCAGTTTGTCGCCATTTTGCTGAGTTAAGGCAACTTGGTAGGCTTTTTTGTAATTGATAACAGCCGAATTGGTTTTATTGAACATGATATACCAATCCGCTAGGTTGGTATAAGCTTTAACCACTTTTCTAGGGTCGTCAGAGTATTTCTCCAGAGCTTCGACAATACTGACTAGACTTTTACGGCCGTTGACATAATAACTATCAAGGTTTTTGTAAGCATTATCGGTCATGCTACTATTCATTGTTGAAAATGATGTTTTGCTAACCGGTGCAGAAAGGCTAAATATGGCCATTTCGTAGTTAATAATCGCTGTTTTTTCCCGGGAAGCGAGAAACCCCTCAAGCTGCTTCTCCGGGTCGGGAAGATGAGCACGAACCTCGCGAGAATCAACCATATACGCCTTTTCTAAATGTTTAAAACCCTCTTCACTAATGCCCATGTGAGCATACGCCAGAAGGTGCAGGTCGATGCGCTCCTGCAATGACTCTATCAAAAATGACTCATTAGACGCTGAATTATGCTGCTGAATGACAGATGCCTGATGTAGAAAATCGGCTGCCGCTTGCCAGTCATTCTGAATTTTTGCAGTATCTGCTAGCGAGGTTAAATAGGGTATTTGACTCAAATCGTACAAGCCAAAGTTCACTCTCTGTATTTGCATACCGCGCGAAAAAGCATCGCGCGCTTTGTCGAACTCTCTGTTCTGTCGCAATGCGTTCCCTAGACCAATATAGATGTCCGCGCTTTCCTCGCCGTAAGCTCCAAAATCTGTTTCTGCTCGATCTAGTGCACCTAGATAAGCTTCGACGGACTGAATGTTATCGCTGAGATCGAGACCACGCTCGCCTGCCATCTCAGCGGCCATACACGGCTTGACGCTATAAGCGAAAAACACGGTTAACAAAAGAATCGATAAATATCGCAATTATTTCAACCCCAAAGACTGCCCTCTACCACATAGAATAGCAGTCGGTTAATACCCAAGCCGAGAATATGTAGCCTCTCTGCGTTTGTATTTCTAATAGACTCACCAAAATCAATTTTGTTTCATGAAATGACCTTTTAGCTTCACGCAATACGATGACTCGACCCAAAATAGTCACTCTTTTGGATTACCGGTTCAAGAAAGTCCTCAACCGACCCCATTTAAGAACCAATATAGCCTTTTTAAGAGGCTTCGTCTCGAATAGTATAAGACAACGCTGGGTCTCCCAAGCAATTTTATATGGAAAAAATATTAGCGTTTTTATTATTTATCATGATATCTATTTTCTATACAATAAACTGACACAGATAAAATTTAAACCTAGAAAGAAAATTGATTTTTATGCCTGATATCCCGCGCCTCCACGCTAAAAAAAAACTGATAGACAGCACGGGTGAAAAACACACCCAAACCGCTTTTGGCGTAAAAATATTAAGCTCTCAGCACAAAGAAATCCGGCAACTAAAGCGTCATGAAAAGGCGCCTTCAATACACGGTAACAAATTCTGGGGATCGAGTTACCTGTTAATGGATTTCCTGCAACATAACCCACCAGAAAAAAACTACAAAATTCTGGAACTGGGGTGCGGGTGGGGCTTAGCAGGTATTCATTGCGCGAAATATTATCAATCTACCGTTGTCGCAGTCGATGCCGATGGTGCGGTCTTTCCGTATTTGCACCTTCACGCCGAACACAATAGTGTCAAGATCGATACTTGGGAACAACGTTTTGAAGACATTGACCTTCAACATCTCGAAGACATCGATATGATCATAGCCTCGGACGTTTGCTTCTGGGATGAACTATCGGAAACCCTTTATCGGCTGATAATGCGCGCCTGTGAAGCTGGTGTCAGTCGAATTGTCATCACCGACCCTGAACGCCCTCCCTTTTTTACCTTAGCCGAACGGTGCATGGAGGAGTTTTACGGGGAGTTATTCGAATGGAAAATTGACGAACCACGCCGAGCGAGTGGCTGTATATTGCTAATTGAGAATGCATAACAACGCCAGTCGATTAAGACTTCTTGTCTACAATTAAGGGGCCAAAAATATTCAATTCATACTAGATCTCACACCGAATATGGCGTAACAAAACGGTCATACTCACACGGGCACTGACAGACACAAGCACCACCGTGCCAGACAACTATCCCAATCATGCATGCCAATCACTCGATAACGACCCGTAACATAGACATTTATTTTTCTACCGCGATTCGCTTGAGTCAAAGATAGCTTTGCCGCTAGTATGTCCATGTCATAACGCTTGGAGTACAAAGCGTGGCGCTGAACATAAAACGCTTCTTGCTTCGCCGAGTTCTTTCGATAATATCGGTGAGAAATCTCGATAATAAAGAACAGCTAGAACGCCAATTCGCGCCCATCTATGCCCTTTTGGGCACAGATTTCATCATGTATTTATCCAAGATAATGGCACTAAAATTCTAGAAGAAGCGATTGATATTCGGCTTCCCTAGCAACATACTTACAGACAAATACTAATTCGCAGGACGGAAAACGGCATGTACCTAAAATCTTTTTTTATAGCGGCAAGCTTATTAACACTGGTCAGCTGCCAATCAACTTATTTTAGCGCTTTAGAGAGTGTTGGAATCCATAAGCGCGAAATATTGATAGACCGCATAGAGGATGCACAAGAAGCACAAGTCGACGGCCAAGAACAATTCAAGAATGCCTTGGAGCGATTTAAATCGGTGGTTAACTTTGACGGTGGGGAACTTGAAGAAAACTACACTCTCCTGAACGATGAGTTTGAGCAAAGTGAGAAAGCGGCAACAACTATTCGTGAACGTATAGACAGCGTCGATTCCGTAGCCGAAGCCCTTTTTGAAGAGTGGGAATCAGAACTCGATCAATATACGAACACCAACCTCCGTCGCGACAGTTTACGGCAACTAAAAGACACTCAAAGACGTTACGGAAAGTTGCTTAGCGCAATGCGAAAAGCCGAGAAATCAATCGACCCTGTTTTAAACACACTTCGAGACAACGTGCTTTATTTGAAGCACAACCTCAATGCAAGAGCAATAAACTCCTTAAAAAACGAACTGAGCAGCGTCAATCGTAATGTCAACGCGTTGATTAAGGCGATGGATAAAGCGATAAGTGAATCTGATAGTTTCATTAAACAATTGAAGCATGATTAAAATGCACCAAACAGAAACACCGCGTGCACGCAAAATAACAAACTAAATATAGGAAACACACAATGAGACGCATTTGCTCCATTCTTTTGTCATTCTTTTTTATCAGTAGCATGCCACTCGGTTTTGCAGACCACCATGCTCAATCCAGTTTTAAGGTAAGCAACATATCCAAAGATTTAATATTATTGCAAGGTAAAGGCGGCAACATAGCGCTAAGCAGAGGTCGAGATGGTATTTTAATTATCGACAATGATTATGCTGAAATGGGTGACGCACTGCTGGAGCAGATTGAAAAAATAGCCGATGGAAGTTTGTTAAAATTTATCCTTAATACTCACTGGCACGGCGATCACACGGGTAATAACGCAAGTCTGAACATGCAAGAAAACGTCAACATTGTTGCTCACGACAATGTTCGAGAACGCCTTAGTACACGGCAAGAAATGCCGGCATTTAACCGTGTCGTAGAAGCGCATCCGAGGCACGCACTGCCAACTATCACCTTTCCAGATTCAATGACGCTGCACTTTAATGATGAAACGCTCACCATAGAACATTACGCAAGCGGTCACACGGACGGTGATGCGGTGATCTTTTTTGAAAAAAACAATACGGTCCATATGGGTGATCATATGTTCTACCCAATGTTTCCCTTTATCGACATGAACAGTGGCGGCAACGCTATCTCTTTTACTAAAAACGTTGGCGATATACTCGACAAAATTGACGACAAGACCACTGTCATCCCCGGACACGGCCCGCTCACTGACAAGGAGGGGCTAAAGAATTTCCATCGTATGCTGGTGTCTACAATAGCGGAAGTTAACGCGATGAAGGCAGCGGGGCTTAGTTTAGAGGATGCTCAGGGCAAAGGACTGAGCCAAGAATGGAAAAAGTGGAATGTTGGTTTTATCAAAGAGCCCGTATGGATTTCATTTATATACAAGAGTTTGTAAATAAACAACAATTAGGAGGAGGCTAACTTTCTCTTGCGCATTCGCTAACTTACCACTGCGGCTGACAGGACTCGAATAAGCCTAAAGACCGCTAATTGTTACTGAGAGAACAACAGGCCAATTCTTTCCTCCGCCCCGACGATGTGGGTTAACAATAGATCACTGACTCTGGACTTTTCGTTTTAGCCTTTATTCTATTTCTAGGCAATGCCTTCAGCTTCTTTTAATTGCCCTCTTTAGGCTCTTTTTAAAGGTTTGCTTCGATTCGTAGAAATACAGCGGTAAACGCCACCAACGGGCAACAACAGAGCCAAAATGTTTGTTATATTGATCGACAAATAGCTCGCGATCAGCCCAATCCAACTTGTAACAGATACGCATTAAGTCGATAAAACGCTGTCTTGCCGACAAGCGTTCATTAAACCCCATTTTCGCTCGACCAATATCGATCATGTACATATCAATACCATTGGCATCGTTCATTGCCATCATCAAATTGCCACTGGATAAATCTCGATGAATAATACGCTGGTTGTGCATATTACAAATAAAACCCGCTAAATCGGCGAACATTTGCTCTTTGGAAAAACCCCTAAAATCTTTTTCGCCCTTATTAAATGCGCGAAAAACATCTCGTGCAGAAAAGGCATTTTCTATATAGCGGCAAATATAATAATTTTCTTCAATCCCGCTGTTATTATAACGTTCGAAATAGGCAACAGGTTGAGGTGTACGGATACCGCGGCGCAACATATATGATGCGTTATCCCAGTGACGTTTGCCTTTGCTGGCTACAAAGCGATAGGTGAATTTCTTTATGCCCTTAGCGCGATTTAACTTTATCGTTAACTGCTTTTTGTCGGAATCACCTTGCTTACCGGCATGGAAAATGCCTTCATCCAACACGCAATGTTCATCCACAGTCCACAATCTGTTTCGCGTATCTCGTAATATTTTATTTACCGGTAACAACTGAATGGCTTCAGGCAATAAATGCGTGACAACCTCTGGTAAACTAGCGTCATTGTCCAACATTAACGCACCGCGCCAATGTTCCAGTTCAACATGCACTGCTTGCTGGCCCGGCTGCGATAACATGACGTCGTTATTAACATTCATAGACTTTAGCGAGCCAGTATCGAGTCGCAACTCAATGTCGTTAGCATGAGTCAATATAAAAAGTGGCTGCTCGGAAATCACCTCTGGCCGATAATCGATTTTTTCACCGAGGGTATCTCGAAACTCCAGCAACCCACTATTCTCTGATCGCTGCGGGTTTTCACTCCTGTTCGAATCCCTCGCGCACTTACGATCCAGTATTTTTTCAGGGTATAGTGATGTTAAAGGGATAGTTTGCGCGTCTCGACACCATAAAATATGTAGATCATTTTCATTCTTGGTAAATACAAAATGGTTAATGCCATTGTCGGCACTGACCCCTTGTACACAAATGCTGCCACTGAGTAAATCGACAAGCTTTTTCATTGCAATAAAAGCCGGACGAATTTTAAAATCGTCCTGACGTCCGATTATTTCCTTGTAAAAACTGACATTATCAATAGCGGGATAACCTTCACCTCCGCAATCGATAAGCCCATCGCGATTAGATAGTAATGGCCCCCAATAAACTCGTTTCATTGAGTTGCTTGCCGCAGCCAATATCAAATAACGTAACAGATAATCCACTTTCTTTTGTTCAGGGTTTGTCGATTTGCGCGCCAGACGTTTTACGGTCCAGCAATTGTAAGTACAATAGCTCGCATCAACACCAAACCGCTGTCCGATCTTATCGAGCACACGCATCTTTTTGATGAGATTGAGCGACAGCGGCGATTTCAGTAATCGGCCAAGCACTCTGTGATCATATTCTTCCGGCTCGACCACACGTTCGACAAATAAATTATCGGTGTGAATATTCGGTACGCGACTAAAACGTGCCATCGCAGACAAAAACAGTAAATTGTATAGTGGTTCGAAATCGGAAACATTGGGTCCAGCAAGTTTAGTTTCGTAAGGATCAACCTCTTCGCAGGCAATCTCCCAAGCCATCAAAAAATCGCGATTGCCAAAACCCGACCAACGTCCGCGATTTGGTGTGTTACCGATTTCAAACACGGCAACGCTCTTATTATATTTCTCGAAAACGGACTTTACAAAATCGCGCCAACGCTGCATTGCATCCAGATCGCTCGCTAATATTTTTGCTTCTGTGTCGGGAGGAAAAACGTTAAGGAAAACTTCTAGATTTGCGTCCAGAACTCTTTGCAGTAGACGCTCCGCGTCACCATCGAAAGAACAATAACTAAAGTCCATCCGCACATGCCGAACACCTAGTTCATCCAATCTCGAAATAATATAATCTTCACACTCAATGTCGTCTGAGGGCGCGATGTTTACGCCAAAAAAATCAT
Organism: Oceanicoccus sp.; assembly: GCA_047623245.1. Classification (GTDB taxonomy): domain Bacteria; phylum Pseudomonadota; class Gammaproteobacteria; order Pseudomonadales; family Dasaniaceae; genus Oceanicoccus. The sequence continues at coordinate 7,452 of JBLHNZ010000094.1, forward strand.
TTTCGATAGTAACTGGGAGAGATACCTCGCTTGAGACACCCACCCACAATTTCGATCGAAATAGTTCTTTTACGACATCGATTATCAAGACGGGCCAGAAATACACATGACTACTATGTTTCAATTAAGCACCATAAATCGTCCTTTTGACTAACGCGCTGGTCTTTTTTCAGTTTTAACACATGTGCCCACAAAGAGTATCGGGCAAGTGTGTGTAAACTTTTATCGACATCGTCGTATACTTTTGGAGTGAGGTCATCGAGTGAAATACTTCCCAAGCCTTTCATTGTCTCTACGACTTTGGACTCACGGCCCAATCGATGTTGAATCAAACCTTCTATTTCAGCGCTCGGGTTATCAATTAATGTCCCGTGCCCTGGAGCCAAATGACTAATGGAATAATCCCGAAGCAAACGCAGAGATTCAATATAGGCTTTCATATCACCATGGGGGGGAATAATCACAACCGTCGAGCCCTGCATGATATGGTCTCCCGTCACCAACAATTTGTCTTCTTCGACTAAAAAGCATATATGATTGTCGACGTGGCCCGGCGTGCATATCGCTCGAATATGAAAGTTCCCACCATCTAACACATAATCGTGTGTGAAGTTTTCTTTCGGCGCAAAACTGTTGTCTTGATGCCCGTCGTCCACCGCTAAGACATTACCCATTAGCATCGCACCAGTCGCATCAGCCAAGACCTTTGCCCCAGGCGAATGATCGGGGTGTGTATGGGTCACAAGAATCCATTTCAGACGATCACCAACCACATCCAAAATTGCCTTTATGTGAGATTCCTCAACAGGACCAGGATCGATTATCGCAATTTTTTCATCCCCAACAATATAGGTATTTGTTCCAGGACCTGTCATTCTGCCGGGATTGGGGACTGTCATACGTCTGACATTTGGCGATATTTGAACGGCGGTTCCATACGTAATTTCTTTCATGATAACAAATTTTTCCGGTTCATTAATCGTCGGCCTTTATTGAAAGACGACCGCTCAATTTACTGTAGTTTCTCAACGTCAATGACGTCGAATCTGCGATAGCGCGGTATTTCCAGTAAGCTATTTACACTGACAATGTATTTTCTATCGGCACCACTGTTTCTACATCTGCATCGTAATCAACGCCTTTAATCTCAAAACCAAACAGCTTAAGAAATTCCTCTTTGTATCCAGCCATATCACTCACGTCATCTAGGTTTTCGTCGGTGATCGTCGACCACACAGCGCTTACTTTGTCTTGAATTTCCGGACGTAGCTCCCTATAGTCAGCTCGTAAACGACCTTCGTCGTCCATGCGAGGAGCGTCGCCGTAAAGACTTTCGCGAAATAGTAAATATAGCTGTTCAATACAGCCTTCGTGGCTGCCGTCTTCTTTCATCACCTTAAACAACAAACCCAAATACAAAGGCATGACAGGAATGGCAGAACTAGCTTGCGTCACTACCGCTTTCAACACAGACACGCGTGCATCGCCTCCGCTTGGAGAGAGTTTTTCACGAATATTAATAACTCTCTTATCGAGGTCTTTTTTCGCCTGCCCAATGGTTCCATCCCAATAGATATCATGGGTAATCCGTTCACCGATATACGTGAAGGCCGTTGTTTTGGCTGCCGGTGCCAATACGCCAGCTTCGTCTAGGGCGTCAATCCACATCTGCCAATCTTCACCCCCCATGACAGCTACTGTGCCGTCAATCTCTTCTTGAGTTGCAGCCTCTAATTCGAACTGTTTAAGAATTTGCTTATCGGTGTCTATTCCGGTTTGCACAATATTTTGGCCAATGGGCTTCAGCGTACTCGAATAAGTCACGCCGGTATCTGGGTGTGTACGCCGTGGCGACGCTAAGCTATAGACAACGAGATCTATCTGCCCCAAATCAGACTTAATCATCTCGATAGTTTTTTGCTTCACTTCATTTGAAAAAGCATCGCCATTGATACTTTTGGCATACAACCCATCAGCTTCGGCAAACTTGTGAAATCCTGCTGAGTTATACCACCCGGCACTACCCGGCTTTCGCTCAGTGCCGGGTTTTTCGAAAAACAGACCCAAAGTCGAAGCCCCACTGCCAAAAGCTGCCGTAATTCTAGCGGCCAATCCATACCCGGTCGATGCACCGATCACTAATACTTTTTTTGGACCATTGGCAATAACACCTTTGGACTTAACATAATCTATCTGGTTTTTAACATTGACTTCACAACCCACGGGATGAGTAGTCACACAAAGAAAACCGCGTACACGTGGTTTTATAATCATAATAAGTCCTATATTAAAGGCTCAAACTTACAAGCTAAAATTCGTAATGTCGCCGAACACCGCGATGACCCTGATTCTTTTACTGCGGTCAAAAATAACTGCATATTATAGACACCTTGCCTCAGTTAACCACCTCTTTATAATACACGCTCTATTTCCTGTCTAACATGTGGCTTTCATTACTATGAGTAAAATAACCTTAGCTTATCAAACACCAAAAGACTGGGTAGATGCGGTCCTGGCTGACTTTGATGCTTTCTTACAAGACCATGCGGCCGCCGAGAAAAAGGCCTCTGGCATGGCAGTGTCCATGTTATCTCACTATCCCGATAGAGTTGAACTTGTTACTGAAATGGCCGAACTCGCGGTGGAAGAGCTTATTCACTACCGAGAAGTGGTCAAAATAATTCATAATCGGGGCAACATTACACAAAAAGACGAAAAAGACGCCTACGTTATCGAATTTCGGCAATCGCTGCGAAAAGGCAGTGAAGAATATTTACTCGACCGTCTACTAATAGGCGGAATTATCGAAGCGCGAGGCGCAGAACGCTTTGGATTAATAGCGGCCGCATTAAGCACTGGAAACCTGCAGTCTTTCTACCAGTCCATTACCGATTCAGAAACCCGCCATCAGGATTTAATGGTCAATATTGCAGAAATTTACTTCGACAAAAATGACGTTAAACAACGATTAAATGAGCTAATAGCCATCGAAGCTAAAATTATCGGCAAACAGCCTTTTCGAGCAGCCTTACACTAATTGCAGCATAAAGCAGGCTATTGCCCACAATGAACGCTATTACCAAGTATCTCGACCGCTACGCTGAACCAGAATGCGAACAGCTCGGTGGGTTTCCAGGTAGTTTCAAAAAAGGGTTAATCGTGCCTGTCTACAGGGAAAATATAAATGTCGTGAACTATTTTCGCCAATTTGCTAAAAGCCACGCTGGCACATTGCTCATTTTGGTAGTGAATCGCCCCGCCAGCGACTCGACGTCGCATTGGTATACAGATATTTTCACCTCTTTGTCCGACAGCGACAGCGGTCAAACTTCCAATAATACCAACGGGCTTCCTAATCGATGGGCTTCGACCTCAAAACAACTGATTTTGTATCCTCTGACGGACAGTAGCAGTCTATTGCTGGTCGATCGCTGTCACCCCGGTAGAGAAATCTTGGATGAGCAAGGCGTAGGTTTAGCTCGTAAAATTGGTAATGATATTCTTTGTACACTAATACACC
>JBLHNZ010000095.1:0-10697 GCA_047623245.1 Oceanicoccus sp.
ATCTCTTGGAGAAAGACGACAAGATATTTTCGCCCGTCGGGTGTAGTAAATGTAATAACCTTGGTTATAAAGGTCGTACGGGAATCTATGAACTCTTAATAGTCGACGAAAAAATTCGCCAGTTAATCCACAGCGAAGCCGCGGAAGAAGAGGTTGTGAAAGCGATGAGGCTAAACAGTATGCAGAGTATACGCTCCGATGGACGGTCTCGTATTTTGGACGGCAAAACGACCGTTGAAGAAATTCTACGCGTTACACTAGAGGATTAGCAATGCCGGCCTTTTCTTATACTTCTCTCGATCTTAGCGGAAAAGAACAAAAAGGGGTCCTTGAGGCTGACAGTTCCCGTCAAGTGCGGCAATTATTACGAGAGAAGGGCCTAACACCACTACTTGTGGAACATGCAACGTCGACTGGAAAAACGTCGAAGTCGTCACTTGGCAGAAGCCGAGATCTTTCTATTAAAGTCGGGGAGCTAGCGCTAATTACTCGGCAACTGGCTACTTTAATTCAGTCTTCCATGCCGTTAGAAGAAGCACTAAATGCAGTTTCTAAACAGTCATCTTCAGAGAAATCGGGGAACAGCAAGCTTAGTACAATCGTTTTATCGGTACGATCAAAGGTACTTGAAGGACACTCTCTGGCTGAAAGTATGGGAGATTTCCCTAAGGCTTTCCCTGTACTATATCGAGCGACAGTGTCGGCCGGCGAACATGCCGGACATTTGGACCTGGTGCTGAATCGGCTCGCCGACTATACAGAAAACTCTTACAATTCTAGGCAAAAAGCTAAGCTTGCATTGCTGTACCCCATTTTATTACTGATCATGTCCCTTGCAATAGTTTCCGGGCTAATGGCCTTTGTTGTGCCTGATGTGGTCGAAGTGTTTGTAGGTCAGGGAAGAGAATTGCCAACTTTGACTCGTGGCCTGATATCACTCAGTGACTTCGTAGTCAATTATGGCCTGTTTTTGATCTTAGCCATTATCGTGTTGGTCAATGTACTTCGGATGTCCTTAAAAAGAGCCAACGTTCGATTACAGTGGGATAGACGATTGCTTAGATTACCACTGCTAGGACGCTTTATTCGTGGCAGTGATACTGCTCGCTATGCGAGTACACTAAGTATTTTGATGAGCAGCGGGGTACCTCTGGTCGACGCGATGAAAATAGCAGCGGAGGTCATATCAAATACCTGGCTTCAGCAGTTCGTCGCGGCTGCAGCCAAACAAGTTAGGGAAGGAGGGAGTTTACATACCTCTCTAGATAGCAGCGGTTACTTCCCGCCAATGATGATTCATATGATTGCCAGTGGCGAAGCGAGTGGAGATTTGGACAAAATGTTAGAACGAGTATCGGAAAGCCAGCAACGAGAACTCGACACGTTAATAGCGACCCTAATCGGTATTTTTGAACCGGTGATGCTACTCTTTATGGGTATTACCGTATTGGTGATAGTCTTAGCGATCTTGCAGCCGATTTTTGATATGAACCAGCTCATTTGATTGCTGTTTTACCGATAGTTTGGCTTATGGAGATCATGCTAAATGCCTTTCTAGTCACTATTTTTTTTGGCAGACAAGTTTTTGGGTTAATCGCGTTTAATGGCACGATTGTTTCAGTGGTAGTTAAAGGCCTTGGGAGTGTTTTATATGACAAGAAATAAGAGAAGCTATGGTTTCACACTGATTGAAATAATGATAGTCATTGTCATTATTAGCGTTCTGATTGGACTGGTCGCGCCAAACATTTTAGGTAGGGTCGATGAAGCACGTGTTACAGCCGCTCAAGCGGATATCAATACGCTCGAACAGGCGCTGGAAATGTATAAATTGGATAATTATCGTTATCCAACCACAGACCAAGGCCTCCAGGCATTGGTTTCTAAACCCGATGGCTCGCCGGAGCCTAAGAAATGGAACCCTTCTGGCTATTTGAAAAAGGGCGTACCCAGCGATCCTTGGGGAGGGGAGTATCAATACTTGAGCCCTGGTTCGGCAGGTCCTTATGACATTTTCTCATTGGGTGCCGATGGTCAGGAAGGTGGAGAAAACTATGATCGTGACATTAGTAATTGGGATGAATAAATATGTGTTTTGTGGGCGTTCGTAAACATTCAAACACCCATGGATTCACGCTTATAGAGTTGATGGTCACCTTAGTTATTATTGGCGTAATTGTAGGGATGGCCTCTCTCTCGATTTATCAGAATCCGGCTAAAGACATGGAAAGAGAAGCCGCTCGATTGCAAATGATCTTAAGACTTGTCGCTGACGAAGCAATTTTACAAGGCGCAGAATTCGCCTTGTCCTTTCCCAAAGGTGCCTACCAATTCTTAGCTCTCAACAACGAGGATCACTCCTGGTCATTAATGAAGGGCAAAGAGTATACAAAATACACATTGCCTGAACATATAACGCTATCTTTCGAAATAGACGGGAAATCGGTAGACAAGGAGGTAGCGAAACAGTCGCAAAAATTGCAGAACACAAACGAAGAGCAAAAGAACCACCCGAGTTTATTACTTCTATCAAGCGGCGAAATAACGCCCTTTATTATCACCTTTCACCATTCTGACGTTACGCAAATCAGTACAATTCGTAGCGATGGAGTATCGGGGATTTACCTACAGTGAATCGTATATTACCTCGCTCACAGGGTTTCACGTTACTTGAGGTACTGATCGCTCTAACAATCCTAGCGATCTCTTCACTTGCCGTCCTTCGGCAGACCGGCCAAAGCTTAAGTCAACTTCAGCAGCTGGAAGAAAAGAATATTGCGATATATATTGTCGAAAGTCGCATTGCTGAATTTAGCATTTCACAGATATGGCCGGAAACCGGAAGAAGCTCAAAAGTTGTTACCGTTGCTGGTCGACAGTGGAATGTCAATTCTGAAATTTCCAGCACGTCGGATCCGTGGCTGCGAAAAATTGATGTTTGGGTGGTCCACAAAGAAAGTAACGATCAGGACAGTCCGGTAGCCGCTTTAACCTTTTACAAAGGACGATACTAAGATGCTGCGCAATCCGCTATATCAGTCAGGACTAACAATATTCGAAGTATTGATCGCATTAAGTATCTTTGCGCTGATCGGGCTTGCTTCATTTCGAATTCTCGGTTCGGTAGTGGCGGCTAAAAATGCTGCAGTTAGACATTCCGATACATTAGGACAAGTTCAGAAGTCCCTATTTATTATCGAACGTGACTTAGAACAAATCATCAGCCGAGACATCCGCACGGAATCGACCGATAGCCTGTCCTATTTACAGGCAAATTCGGGAGACTACAAACTAGAATTTACGCGTAGTGGCTGGAAAAACCCCCTACAGCTGTCACGCAGTTCCTTGCAGAGAGTCGCGTACGACATAGGCCCTCATCCATATGCTCAAGATACTACAAGCATTCATTATCAAGACAAACGGCAGTATTTACTGCGCCACTATTGGCAAGAGCTCGATCGAACGCAAACGACAAAATTTGTCGTTCAACCTCTTCTGGCAAACGTGACCGCGTTAGACATCGGAGTTCTAAATAGTAAAGGGAGTCACAAAAAATGGCCCCTCCCTAGCACAGATCGAAATAAATCAAATCAAAGTGCAGCCGGGGGAGAAATAACAATGAAAAAAGAAAGGCCACTCGCAATCGAATTCACGTTTAATCACAAGGACTTTGGAGAATTAGGTCGTCTCTATCGGGTAAATTAAGTGAATAGACGTACGGGGCCGCTATCGAAACACAATGAGAAAGGCGTAGCGCTAATTAGCGTTCTGCTTGTTTTTGCTATAGTAACCATTATTGCTGGCGAGATGCTGTCTCGGAGTTACTTGGATATAAAAAAGAGTGCAGCAATTATAAATACCAAACAGGCTTATCTCTATGCGTTATCTGGCGAACAATTTGCGCGACAGATTCTGATTCGTGACTATAAAGAATCCGGGGCCAGAAAAATAAGTGATGCGATACCCCAGTCCGACTCGCTTACAGATAACTGGTCGACGTTGAAGAAAGGGTTCGACATAAATAATGGAAAACTAACCATTGAAATTTTAGATCTTCAAGGAAAATTTAACCTAAATAGCCTGAGAAATAGTGACGGGTCATCCAATAGAGAAGCTTCACGTCAATTTGGAAGGTTACTGTCGGTGCTAAAAATTAAAACTAATTATGTACCCGTACTAGCTGATTGGCTGGATAAAGACAAAAAAAGACGTATCAACGGAGCCGAGGATGCTCTTTATCGAGAAAAAAACTATTTAACTGCGAACATAGAGATTGCAGATAGAACAGAACTAAGACTCTTGAGAGGCTTTAAACCTAGGGATTATGACATTTTGAAAGACCACGTGGTCGCTTTGCCTCAAAATACTATTTCTGACGCGAATAGCAAAACAAAATACAACATAAATACCATGGATGCTAAACTGTTAGAAGCGTTGTCCAGCAGCTTAAAAAGTAAAAATTTGAAAAACATCAAGACCATTCAAGATGGTGGTGGATATAATACAATAGATCAGTGGACTAATAGTGACGGCGGCCCATACTTACTACCTATTAAAGAGTATTTGACTATTGAAAGTGAGTATTTTGAAGTTACTGTTAAGGCACTTTTTGCCGAGCGAATGAGTACTATCCGAACGTATTTTCATCGCAACGCAAAAGATGGAACAATCGAAGTAATCAAACGGCAGCTAACCACCGATTAGCTTATAAAAAATTGACAGGTCAAGTGGCAATAAATAGCTATGAACGATCAACTCATAATACGAATATCTACAGAAATTGGCGAATTGACAGCAAAGTCAGTGGCCCAGTGGGTTCTATTCGACACCCAAGGTGACCTTGTTAGCACCGACAAAACACCGATTGAAAATATCAGCTCTGCCGTTGAAAACATGTCTAATGAACATGATGTAGTCATAATAGTACCGGGATTTAGAGTCCTTCTTTGCGAAGCTTCAATTCCTTCGAAAAAATTGAGTCAGGTCAAGCAAGCATTGCCCTTCATGGTCGAGGAAATGATCGCTGAGGAAATTGAAAACGTCCATATAGCGATTCCGGATCATCTCGACCTTAACACGGGAAAAGTCGATGTCGCAGTCATTAGCCATCAAATTCTAATCAACTATCTTGATATATTCTATAGCAACAAGTTATCACCTATTTTCATTACGCCAGATACTCTAGCTGTTCCTTTCACAAGGAACTCGTATTCTGTAGTGATTGAAGGTAACCAATGTGTCGTACGTACCAACGAGTTATCTGGTATTAACGCTTCCTCTGGTGATATGGAAATGGTTTTAGCTTCCTTACTAGGCGAAAAAGAGAAAAATAACCTCAGTGACAATGACGCACTGGAAAAAACGGTTGAAGTCGTAACAAACGCTAACGACGACGAAGGAAAGGTATTCGGGAAAAACGTTGCCAATCATATTCGCGAAAACTTCGGAGATGTAACCGTAAAAGAATCCCTTTATCGAGAATCTGTGACTGAGCTAATAGCGACTACCTTCGTGAGGAACTTATCCAATCCGCAATCGCATAAGACGATCAATATTCTGCAGGGAGGCTATCAGATAAACTCCCAGCAAGCAGGTTCTTGGCAGCATTGGAAAAAAGGTGTCTCCGCCATGGCCGTTGGAGTTTTGGCAATTGTTATTTTGTCACTAAGCAATGGTTGGTATTTTTCTAAACAGGCAAGTGAGTTTGACCAGAAATCTATCGCTCTGTATAAGGACTTATTTCCCAACGAAAGAAGAGTTGTCAGCCCCAGAAAGCAATTGGAAAATCACCTTAGGCAAGCAAACAATACTCAATCGTCTGGTACATTTCTTAATTTGCTTACCAAAATTTCAGAAAGCTTGTCTTCTCCCGAACTTCGATCGAGCTTGACGAGTAGTAAAATTGTAATTCAGAAATTGCGTTACGACCAGAATGTGGATGGTATACAACTAGAAATACAAACTGACTCCATTGATCAACTAGATCAAATAAAGAAGAGATTGGGCGATATCGGGCTAACAACTAAAGTTAACTCTGCCACCGAGCAAGATACATACGTCCTTAGTCGCGTGCTAGTGGAAAGGATATAGAACATGTTGGAATATTTAAAGAACTCAGCCTTATTTAATCAAATACTTGAAAAGTATTTGATTCTAAATTCGCGAGACCGAGTGACAGTGTCAATTTTGCTAGCGGTCACGCTGACCATTATTATGATCTTTGGACTCATATCGCCGGCGTATGACTACAAAGAATCATCTCAGAATCTATATCGGTCCAAATTGGATTCCTACGAATTCATGAAAAAAAATGGAGCCCTCGCTAAATTAGCTGACAGCAAAAAAATAAGACAAGATTCCGACCAGTCTCTATTGGGCCTTGCCAACACGACATCAAAAGAATTCAGTATTGATTTTAAGCGTTACGAGCCCGTTGGCGAGAGCGGTCTAGGACTGTGGTTTGAAGACGTAGCCTTCAACAATGTCGTTTTGTGGTTGGACAAATTGGAAAAAACTTACAATATCCACGTCACAGAAATCGTAATTGATAGGCAGGATAGCGATGGAGTTGTCAACGTACGACTGGAGCTTCAAGGTTAATTTATGTATCAACAGTATTTTGGTCTTGCCGAAGATCCCTTTTCTATCGCACCTGACCCGCGTTATCTCTTCCTTAGCGATAAGCATAGGGAAGCTCTTGCGCATTTAATCTACGGAGTAGGGAATCAGGGCGGGTTCGTTGTGTTAACAGGAGAAGTCGGCACGGGGAAAACTACCATATGCCGCTGTTTACTAAAACAGATTCCCGAGAACGCAAATATTGCGTACATAATTAATCCGAAGCAAAGTATCAACCAGTTACTGCAATCAATCTGTAATGATTTGGGCATATATTTTGAGCAAGGAAGGACAAGTAAAGACCTAATTGATGATCTCAATAAATATTTGCTCGAAGCCCATGCAAAAGGCCGAAACACAATACTCATAATCGACGAAGCACAGAATCTCTCGATAGAAATATTAGAACAGCTCAGGTTGTTAACTAATCTTGAGACAAATGAAAAAAAACTATTACAATTGGTATTGTTAGGTCAGCCAGAATTAAACGAGCTTCTCTCTCGCCGTGAAATGCGACAACTCGCTCAACGAGTCACGGCAAGATTTCATTTGACCCCATTGTCAAAAGACGAAGTAACGCAATACATTGAACATCGCTTGTCCGTTGCAGGTTGCCGCAATGAATTATTTCGTGTCGCCGCAATCAACAGCGTATATAAACATAGCAGGGGAATTCCTCGCCTAATCAATCAAATTTGCGACAGAGCCCTGCTTGGGGTTTATGCTACCAATGAAAACCAGGTAACACGCAAGATAGCGAATAAGGCTTCGAAAGAAATATTTTTAGATTCTACTGGTTATAGTATTAAAGCATGGAGGCCTGTTCTCGCAGCGATACTTCTTTCTACTGTCGTGTTAACTGCAAGCTACTTTTGGAAATCATCCGAGAACATAAGCGAGGACCTAATTCTCGGTGACAGATTAACTCGCACCAGCAATTCGATTGAACGCCCTAACGGCGTTATTGACCCCGAGCCCGAGAACCGACATACGCGCATAAAAACGAACTGGCAGCCTGGCTCAAGCAATGAAAAGGTGCTTCTTGGGAGGCTAACACTTGGAGATAGTGGCGAGCCCGTTAAGGAGCTTCAAAAACTGTTAGCCGAGTATGAACCAAGTAGAACCACTCATTTATTTACTGATAAATCCTCGGTTACAAGAATCTTCGACCAGGATGACGCGCATACAGGAAAGCAACAACTATTATATTCACATCAACTCTTTTTCCCTGAACCGAATTTTTCAGCGGTAGTGAGTAACGAAATGTTAGTGTTCGTTAATTCTATTCAAAAAAAGCTAGGGTTAGATCAAACTGATTATATCGACGCGGATTTTGTCAGAAGTCTAAAAGTACATATGACAACTGCCACGTCACTAGTGAAGAACTCTAATGATGGAGTTAAACGTTAATGTCCTACATACTTGATGCTCTTCACAAATCAGATCAGGAAAGGCAAGAGAAACAAGGCCCAACCTTACAAACTATTCATCGGCCCCATATTATCAACAAAAGCCAAGATAGTTCTCCCGTGCTTACGATTTTCATTATATCTACAATTAGCCTTATTATTCTCGTGTCTGTCTGGTTGTTTTTTCCCTTACAAACAGGCTCAATCAAACTAATATCAGAGTCCACACCGACGCCGAAAAACACAAACACAATAATAGAAGCTGTTTCGCCGTCGATTTTGCAAAAACCACTTTTGAAAGAACCCGAGCTAGCGAATACACAGCCGAACTCGGACACGAAAATACCCGCAAAACCGGAACAATCACCTCATATGTTAGTCCATTTTTGGGAACTACCTAATTCGGTACAACAGGAAATTCCCGCACTGACCTTTTCGTTTCATGTTTTTTCAGAAAACTCCGAACGACGAACCATTATAATCAACAAGCATCGAGTCAAAGAAAGCGAATGGGTAGCGAAAGATCTATTGTTAGAAGAGATAACTAAAGATGGAATAATTCTAATTTGGATGGATAAATATCGCTTCTCAATAAATGTTGTCGAGAACTGGTGATACTAACGTTTAGGACGTCTGTAGCGCGGTTCTACTGTGCAGCTTTTTTATTCGGTTGAATGTTAATATAATCATTAAGTGTGTTTCCCTCGATACTTAGCTGTCCATCCGTGTATTTTTCTCTTAATTCTTTCAACAAATTATATTTTTTTCTTGAGACTTTGTCGGCTATTTGCCCGCTATCTACAATGACGGGATAAATAAATACCATCAGATTCTTTTTTATAACTTGGTCGCTTGTCGATTTGAATAGATGTCCAAGCAATGGTAAGTCTCCAAAAAATGGAACTTTGCTAACCAATTGCTGAGTATCACTAGAGATCAATCCGCCCAAAACTAATATACTTTCATTTTCAACAATTACTTTCGTCTTGATACTTCGTTTATCCGTGACAATATCATTGATGACTTGCGTTGAAGGAACAACGGTTTCGATTTCCTGCAAAATATCAAGTGTAATCGAACTGCCTTCATTAATTTGTGGGGTAATCTTTAAGCTCAAGCCAATATCGCGTCGCTCAATAGTAGTGAAAGGGTTGTCTGTAGTAGATGAAGTAGTCGATTGTCCAGTGATCAACGGGATATTAGAACCAACCAGCACTTCAGCTTCTTGATTATCTAGCGTGAGAATAGAAGGCGTTGACAGAATGTTCGCTTCCGTCTCATTGGCTATCGCAGTGGCCAATGCGCGCAGAGACCCATTTCGGTAAAAACCGAGCGTTAATCCGGGGCCAAGAATTGAAACGTCTGTAATTGTAGACGCTAATTTATTGAGGCCGAATTCCGTGACAGCTTCCACTCCATTAGACTGATTAAAGCCACTGCTCCATTCTACTCCCAGTTTTTGAGAGAAGTTTTGACTGACTTCTACAATGATAGCTTCGACCAGAACTTGTGCTCTACGGATATCGACCTGACTTATAACGTCGGCCATAACATCGAGGATAGCCGGCGGCGCGGTCATAATGAGTGCATTAGTACTCTCACTAGCTTCAATGCTAACAGAGCTACTATTGCTTTTCGAATCTTTACTGTCTTTTAAAATTGCTGCGCTCATTCCTCGTAATATGGGTAATAATTCCGCAGCATCAAGATAATGCAAGTACACGACTCGAGTATTCCCGCCACTTGCGACCGAGCGATCTAGCTGCCTAACTAATTGTTTTATTGTAGATTTTGAACGTTTGTCTCCGGATAATAGCAAACTGTTACTACGTTCATCGCTGGTAATCGCAAAAGATAAAGTTTTATCTGTTTTCAATATGGATTGTGTTAAGCCAACGACGTTCTTAGCGGAGGCATATTTTAAACTGATGATATCTATCGACAGGTCGCCGGAAGAATCAAGTTGTTTCATTAGGTCAACGAGTCTTTTTACGTTTTCCATTTCATCAGCGATAAGTATCAAGTTGCTATCGGCGAAGGTAGAAATGTGACCGCTTGGAGGTATTAGCGGTTTCACCAGCTTTTCTAAACTCCTAGCTTCAACATTTTCGGCTTGAAAGACATACAGTATTTGTCCTTTAGTAGTTCCATAGGTGTCAAAATTTTGAATAAGCTGAGCAGGAGAAGATTTAGCCATTGCTGCAGGAAATATACGAAGAATACCCCCTGATTCAGAAGCTGCAAAACCATAAACATCCAACATTGCCATAAAGGTATTGTATGCCTGATTTGACGTCATAGGCGCGTTTGAAAGAACGGTAACGTTGCCTTTAACGCGCGGGTCAACCACAATTTTCTTGCCAGTTTGCTCAGCTATCCATTGGATAACGACAGAGATATCAGCATTGCGCATGTTAATCGTTAGTAGCTCTTCCTTTTTTTCAAAAGGCATCGGTTTTGAGTTTGCAATCACAGGAAAAGACGTGTTCAAAGTGACTAGAACAAGCAGGAAGAGCATCTTTTTAATTGCGCTATTAGGATATTGTTGCAATTGCTTATGCATAAGAATCAAGTTAGTTAGATGTATTTCAATTGTAGACTAGATCGCATGATTAGATAAACATTTTCCTTTATTTACAGGTGCTTAGATAAGCTCATTAGAGGGGTTAG
>JBLHNZ010000096.1:0-10659 GCA_047623245.1 Oceanicoccus sp.
GCTTTAACTTCACTCCGCTCGATATCGTAGTGCGTTCTATCGCGAGCTATTGTTGCCATACGTAGCTCTTCTTGCAACATGGCACGTCTTGATTCAATTTCGTCGAGCTCCGATGCTGCTGTGTTATTCTTATTTGCCAATCTTTTCAATCTCTGTATTTGGCGATCGTTCCAGTCCAAATTGGCTTTATATAGCGATATTTGTGCTTTATCGTTTTGTAACTGTAGCTGAAGAATATGGTCATCAGTCTTAGCTAAGACATCCCCCAGTTGGAGCTCGTCTCCCACTTCGACAATCCACGTGAGACGCCCGTTAAGTTCTGAAGCTATAAAAGCGTCTTCCCGGCTGATGACCGTTCCAGACACCAGTAAAACCGACTGCGTCGCGAACCGTTCTACTACCGACGTTTCAACAGCAGCTATATTGTTCTGGCCATAGGCTAATGTCGTGGCTAAAAAACCACTCAAGATTAGACTCAAAGATGCGTTTTTCATAAAATCCTCTCTTAATCAGGCTGCAGATTTAAGTTCAGAAGAGGGCGAATCAAGTGTATTCGGTTCTCCCTCATCGTCATCAACAGCAGCTATTCGTTTTTCTCCCATTCGCAAGAAACAGGGAAGAAGTAATACGGTAAAGATTGTACTTACTAACATGCCACCTACAATTACCGCCGCCAAACCTCGGTAGATAACGCTACCCACGCCAGGCATTAGCAACAAAGGTAGCATTCCAAATATACTAGTGAGCGTACTCATAAAGATCGGTCTCATTCTAGACCGTAAAGCCTCTTCTACTGCGTCATCTCTAGTCGCGCCTTCACGCTCTAATGTTCGAGTTTGGTGGACAAGTAATATCGCGTTATTTACAACCAGCCCCAACAAAATCACAAAACCAATCATAGTTAATAAATCCAGAGGCTGAAAGCTGATCAGATTCAATACCCGAATGGCGATGATGCCTCCGACCATAGCTAAAGGCATGGCCATGACGACCAGTGCGGAATCACGCGGCGACCGAAACAGTGCGCCCATTAATAGAAATAAAACCACCAATGCTAAACCGAAATTACTGCCCATCGACTTGATTGCACGGGTCAGCGCATTTGCGCTACCTCCGTACAGTATATTTCCATCCGACGGCAGGGCCGCCTTGATACCAGGCTCTACCTCGTTGCGAATTTTATCCATAACGAACTCCAGCGACATATCTTCAGGAGGGCGTACGTCCAACGTTATTGTGCGGCGGCGATCAATACGACGCAATTGACTAGGCCCAACCGTTCTTTCAATATCGACCAGTTCAGACAGCGGCACAGTAGCCCCAGTTGCTGTTGAAAGTGGCGTATTAGCGAGCTGTTCTGGCTTGTTCCAAGGCTTGGCGCGAAGAATAATATCCATACGACGCTCTCCATCGAAATGTTCACCTACATACAAGCCATCTCCAAGAGCTCTAACCACTGCACCTAAGTCGCTGCGAGACCATCCTGCTTCGGAAATTTGTCGATCTTTTGGACGCATCTGTAGTTCAGGCTCAGCTGGCTCTAAACTGGGACTAGGGGAAATGAATGCATCAGGTAGCGCTTTCTGAAGTAGCTCCTGACCTATTGTTGCTGCTTTAGATAGTGCCTCGCGGTCACTTGACTGTAAATGCAAGGCTACCACTCGCTCACCACCAAAGCCCCCAAATAAGTTTCCCTGTGAAGCGTAAAAGGTAATGTCAGGAAGATCGGCAAAGATTTCTTCATTAACAATTTTTTGCATTTCCAAGACACGCGATTGGTCTTTCACCCGAACACCCATACCACCTCCACTACCGTCGGGCCAGCTCCTGAGATAGTAATTCTTCAGAGCGGGCTCGCGTTCGCCGGTCATGAATGGCTCCATGCGTTTGCCGATTACATTGATATACTCGTCAACAATAGTCTGCTTACTCACACCGGGGGGAAATTGAAAATAAGCATCAACAGCGTCGCGCTTTACAGGAGGAAGATAGTCGAGCTCTGGGATTAACATCCAGGTTGCAAACAATGGAATACTGATCAGGCCGACTACCATCATCCAGCGCTTTTTCGACGTGTTCGTAATGCTCATTACCCGCTGAGTAATTCGATCCCACAGCTTCTGATTATGATCTTCCAGCCGCGTTTCCGTTAACCACATTTTTGCCGCTAGCGGTAATATCGTCACCGCAACAAACAAAGATACAACAACCGCAATCGCAATCGTTATAGCAAGATCTGAAAATAGTTGACCTTCAACTTCCTTCATGAAGACAACCGGTACAAAGATAGCGACCGTCGTAGCTGTTGATGCCAATAAGGCACCCCAAACCTGTGACGCGCCTTGCAAGGCTGCATCAAAACTCGATAAACCTTTTTCACGAAGCCGCACGATATTTTCAAGTACCACAATCGCTGCATCCAGAACCATACCGACAGCAAAAGCAAGCCCTGCCAGAGAAATGACATTGAGTGACCTTCCCGTTAATTTAAGGACCACAAACGTAGCGAGTAAAGAGATGGGGATCGCCATAGCTACGACTAATGTTGCGCGAAATTTTCGCAGAAACCACCAGAGAACGCCCACGGAAAGTAGTACACCCAAAACCAGATTACTCGTCACCAGATTGATTGCCCGATAGATGAAAACGGACGCATCAAATGACTGGGCCATAACTAAGCCCTGGTTTTTGACCGGGCCCTGGTTAAGCTGGCGCACCACGTCCTTGACACCTAATAAAGTTTCTAGAACATTTGCACCGCTCTGCCGGTCTACCCGAATCGCGACAGCTGGGTTTCCATTTTGGGTATCGACCGCGACGAGATCGCTGCGCCCCACTTTAATTTCGGCAATATCTCCTAATTTTATCGGCCGGCCTTCGCGCCATTCCAATACAAAATCGGTTAATTCGGCGGGCGTATAGCGACCCGTAAACCGTAACGTGTATTGCCGACGGCCCACGTCGACAAATCCACCACTGATATCGTTTGCGCGACCTAATCGCGAGGCTATTTCTGGGATCGAGATGCCGAGTTCAGCGGTACGATAAGGATCAAAAATAATTTGTAGTTCACTGAAACCGGAATTCGATGAGTCGGCAGCCTGCACATTTGCAACGCCTGGCACAGCTTCAATGGCTGGCCGAATAACATCCTCGAAAAATTGTAGATAATCAGTGATTTCTCCAGGTGTTCCAGGTAGAACTTGAAGAAAGAAAAAAGTCAGAGCAGGAGTATTACCATCTCCCCCCCCTAGCATAACCACCGGCTGACTCGCATCTCGCGGCAAAGGATCGAGTCGGTTCATCCGTGCTATCACGTCCAAAAGGACCTTTTCCATATCGGCATCCAAACCAAACTCCAGTTGAATCCATGCGTTTCCTGAGTTCGCATAGGCCGCCATTTCCTGCATTCCAGGTAGCCCTCGTAATACCGACTCAATGGGTTCTATTATTTCCGATTCAATTTCACGTGGCGAAGCTGCTCTCCAGCCGGTTTGAATGCTAATACGTGGATTTTCTATGTCTGGAAATAGCTGTACCGGTAATTTACTGAGGCTAAAGGCGCCGAAAAACAAAACGACTGCCACAGCAACAGCTATACCAGCGGGATTTTTAAGCGACGATTCGGTGAAGTTCATGACCGTGATCCTAAAGAAATATTAAGGTTTCATTAGTTGCACAATAGCAGGCTTGTAAAGACCTGTAAGAGATCTGCGATGAATTAACTTTAGTTTGCGACAGACCGACTAGTCATTAGAATTTTGCAAAAAATCCGCAATTCGTTCCCTATAACTGCGACTAACCTTCAATTTAGAACCACCGTCTACGCTGAGTAAATACACGCCATTTGTAAGGGACTGGGCACTGCAAATTCGATTTTTGTTCACCAAGGTAGAGCGATGAATCCGCAAAAAAACTTCAGGATCCAACAATGACTCCAACTCTTTCATTGTTATGCGCATAATATGCGTGGTTTTCTCAGCATGTATACACATATAATCGCGAGCAGCATCAACCCAGTCGATTGTGTTAACTGGGACGAGCTGTACTTCACCGGCGTCTTTAATCGAAAGTTTATCCGGCCACTTCTTTGTGGCTGCAATGTTTTTAGTGAAAGTGGCTGGTTTTTTGCCGGTAATCTCCAAGACGACGTTAACCAGATGTTCCTTTTCTGCCAACGCTTCCCGTGTACTTCGTATCTCAACCGCTCTTTTTATCGACTCTGCTAACCTGACTTCGTCGATCGGTTTTAGTAGGTAATCAACTGCGTGGACTTGAAATGCATCAACAGCGAACTGATCAAAAGCGGTAACAAAAATGACCATAGGCATACTGTCACCCTGTAACTGTCTTACAACTTCAAATCCATCGACACCAGGCATTTGTATATCTAAAAAAAGAAGATCAGGCTGTAATTCTGCTACTGCGTCTAATGCTTCCTTGCCGTTACTACATTCAGCAATAACTTCTACATCTGGCATTTTTGCCAACCTCAACGAGAGTCCACGGCGAGCTAGCGCCTCGTCATCAACGATGATTGCGCGTAATGTCATGTTGTTTTACTCTCGTCAACTTCAAAAGGAAGGCGAATGTTAATTGTCACGCCGTGAGGCTCCGTTTTAGTCATGGTAAACGATTGTTTAGAGCCATAAAGTTCGCGCAAGCGCTCCTTGGTATTGACTAATCCTACTCCGCTCCCCGTCGTAGGCTTGTGGTTGAAAGTATCAATACCGGGCCCATCATCGGCAACTTCAATTAGTAAATCTCCTGCGAATACCCTCGCTTCGATGCGAATGGTACCGCCGTTTATTGCTTGCGAGATCGCAAATTTTATTGCGTTCTCAACTAAGGGTTGCAATATAAGACTTGGGATGAGTGCTTGCCGGGCCTCCGCCTCGATATTGACGTCTAGCCTCAAACGTTCATCAAATCTTACTTTTTCTATATCAAGGTATAAACGCAACGCATCGATCTCTTGCGCCAAGTTAACTGTCTGCATTGGATCATTATCCAAAGAATAGCGCAGAAAGTGACTTAACCTAGTAACCATTGTGTTGGCCAGTTCATTGTCTTTATCCAAAATCAATGTCGAAATCGCATTCAATGTATTAAACAGGAAGTGCGGGTTGAGTTGGTAGCGTAGCATTTTTAACTGCGCCTCGTGTGCCATTGCCGTTATTTTCAGCGTTTGTTCGCGCTCTTCGCTCAGCAGTTGATAATATTTTATTCCAAAATACAAACCACTCCAACAGAGCATGACCCACCAGGCCGACGTTGCACCATCGAAGAACGAAAAGAAGGTGTTACCATGTTCGGATACCTGATCCGTTCTTTTCCCAAATAAGGGCTTAAAGATCAAATGCCGACTGCCCATCCACGCGACCGCGGCACAATACGACCCGAGCAAAAGCCCTAGCAAGCGTGAAAAAAGTGGCATCTCCCACATATACTTGTACAGTAATCTTAGGCCTAAACTAAATATTAGACCAATCGTACAGACAATGGGTAAGTAGACGTAATAACGCGATACGTCAGGATTATCCCAAAACAATTGTCCTATAAAAAAAGACACGCCCCAGCCCGACCAACCGCCGAACTGGAGAGCCCAAAATTGATATTTTCGTTGACTAAAAATTGTATTCATATCCATTGTTTGATTATACGGATTCATCGGTGATTTGTTAGGCAGTTTGTCGCACCGACCATGCAGACTGTCGCACCGCTATCGATAACAGCTCGAATGTGGCGACTTTTTTCCTCCTACACAAGATTTTCAGGTAGCAGTAACGGTCGTTTTCCCACTGTTTAAATCACAAATAATCGATTTTTTATCCATGGAATTAGGATTGATTGAATACTGAAATGGACATTTAGCTCCATCGAGACGGGTAATACTGCCGCTGATCAAGCATAGGAGGACCACACAAATAAATCGGAGCGATTAAAGTAGGTTCAGATAGATTTAGTCACTGAAAATCAACTAGAATACGCGTTTTGAAGTATGTCCCAACCCAAAATAGTCAATAAGACGGCATGATCTTGCTCGAGTGCCGACACTTTGCGTCGACCAACCTCATCTCCGTAGTAACTATGACAATAAAAGTACAGAATTTACCCGCAGACAACATTACCTGTTCAAACTGTCAGGCAAGCTGCTGCCGTCTCGAAGTCATGCTTATCTCAGATACCAACGTACCACAAGAACACATTACGACAGATCGTTGGGGGGGAGAAGTCATGACGCGATTAGCTGATGGATGGTGCTCTGCATTAGACCGACTTACAGGATTATGTACGATCTATGAAAATCGTCCGTGGATTTGCCGAGAGTTCGAAATGGGGTCATATGATTGCATTACTGAACGCGAGGAAAATAAGAAGGCACTTCCTTCTAGACTCTAATTCCAAACGCGTGCTCTATATCGTGTTCAGTCACCACCTCAATACGGCAACCACGTTACTGACGCACTAAGAAATGGTCTAAAGTGAAAAAAAATAACCAAATTAGTTTTTGTAGTGAAACGAACTCCCCCTCCACTACAACAATTTGATAATAATATCAGCCATATAAACCTTTCACTGGCTTATTTGGATCCCCTCAAGAAAAGACGCCATAAAATTTTTAGCACTCTAAAGCACACGATTACTTTTCTAAACGTTCAGAGGCCAAAAGCGCTTTCGGGTAACTCGCCCCCACTTTCCTATATAACTGATCTGGGATGAACCCTTCGGGACAATTTTCCCCTTCACTAAGATGATACTGTTCGGCCATTGCCAAGTGTTCCGAACAAAGCAAAATTCCATTTTCTTTTACGTATCCGCCGCCCGGCATCAAAGATCTATCAGTTATATGATGAACTTCCAAAGCTTCGGACTTTTTGCATATAACACATTTATTTCGATCTCTCTTGACGACTGCTTCGCGAAATTTCTGCCGAGCTAGTTTCTTTTTGTTACTCATGCACACGCTCTCCATATCTAAAAAATGTACGGGGACAAAAAATAATCTAACCATCATAGTAAAAACTGAAATACGAATAATCTATATACTAGTATCTTTTTCTTGAAAAGGCACTACTGGAATCATCAACTGGTAGCTCGCGAAAAGGCCCTTCAAGCAAATTAATTTCGGCGTTACGAATTGCCCTAATATTACGTCAAGGATCGGATGAAAGATCAGGTTAATGACGCCAATACACAAAACTGAGTTCTATAAGATTTGTTGTTGGGCCTCTATTCATGGCATTATTGTCTCGAAAAATTTAAGCCTAAAAAATAATAAACGAGGAAAAGAGAATGGCAATCGACTTTGATGTAGACCCAGAATTCCAGAAACAGATTGATTGGGTTGAAAATTTTGTATCTGAAGAAATTGAACCGCTCGACCACTTTATGAGTGCGGGGTGTGACAAGCATGGGAAAGCACTAGATCGAGACGGATGGGACGCCATTCGTTCCCACATTACTGAATTGAAAGAAAGAGTGAAAGCGCAAGGCCTATGGGGATTCCACTTAGGTCCAGATTTGGGCGGGCCAGGATTGGGTCAAGTTAAGCTTTGTCTTTTAAACGAAAAACTGGGTAAGACACGAATGGGGCCAACTCTGTTTGGTTGCCAAGCTCCCGATACAGGAAATATGGAACTGATAGCCCACAACGGAAGTGAAATGCAAAAAGAAAAATATCTGAAACCGCTGCTCTCTGGAGACAAGCATTCAGCCTATTCTATGACTGAACCACATGCGGGAGAACCGGGTGAGTTCCGATGCTCAGCAGTAAGAGATGGCGACGAATGGGTACTTAACGGAGAAAAATGGTTTACTTCCAATGGCGCCGGAGCCGATTTTCTAATAGTAATGGCAGTCACTGCTCCCGACAAACCCTTACTTGAACGCGCGTCAATGTTTATCGTAGATCGTGAGACCCAAGGCGTTGAAATAGTGCGCAACGTACACACTTTTGGTACGAAGCTGAAAGAGAATTACAATACCGAGCCTGGCCGTGGCGGCCACGCTTACATACGTTACGATAATGTCCGCATTCCTGCCGAAAACCTCCTGGGCACCGAAGGTGCAGGCTTTGTGGGGTCTCAAACACGCTTAAGCGGCGGCCGAGTACACCACGCAATGCGAGCCGTTGGCGTCTGCACCAAAGCCCTCGATATGATGTGCGAGCGAGCACTTAGCCGTAAAGCAAAGGGAGAATTACTCGCAGACCTACAGATGGTTCAGTCAGACATCGCCGACTCATACATTCAACTAAAGCAGTTTAGATTACACGTATTATATACGGCGTGGCTAATCGACAAAACGGGAGCCTATACCAGTGAAATTCGAAAAGAAATAGCCTCGATAAAAATCAGTGCTGCCAAGGTTAACCATGATATTGTCTATCGAGCGATACATCTCCATGGTGCTTTGGGTATGTCCAATGAAACCCCATTGGGCGACATGTGGATGTCGGCGCCGCAAATGGGTATTATGGACGGTACGACTGAAGCACACAAATCCAACTTATCGAAATTGTTACTACGCAACTACGAGGCCTCTGACGATATATTCCCTACGTATCATTTGCCGAAACTAATTGCCAAAGCGCAAGAAAAATTCGATAAAATAATCAACAATTATTAGCCAATTGGATATGAAAACCACCTACACGAAGTGTACAGACTTTGTATGGGCGGTTTTCAAGAAAACCCCTTCTCTAGAATCTTTCTGAAAAAGGAAAATGAACGATCAGAAAAACGGACCTGTCATTGTTACGATAATTTAATATTGCAACAGGTTTTAACTTTTGCAATAGGTCCGCTTTGCTTTTCTACCGAACGCAACTTTTCTCTCACAAATATTCAAACAACTAAAGCGATACCGCTAAGTGGATTATCACGCTTGTTTTTTACCGATGTACACAATCACGTCACCCCAGCCCCAGTCAAAAGCAATCTTTGAATGGTTACTGTTAAATTGTGCCTCCCCTATTAGTCGCAGCGTCGCATCAAGGAGCAAGCAAGTTAATTAAATTATCGTCACATTTATACCGTCAACATAAATGCTTATTGCGTCAAATTTTGGTAATGTTCATGAACTGAGTTATCAGCTATGATCAGGCTCAGATAGGCCGTGTTAAGATCCGAATACGGACGTGCAATATTGATCCATTGTTAGCAAATAAATAAGAATAAAAATGTACTAAAAATTCACCTATCGCTTAGCAACAAAATAATTGGTCTAATTTTCACTCCCGGTTTTTTTAATGTCGTTGTTAAAGGTGAAAATTTAGTTTCGGAAATAATCCTTCAAAAATATGCACCGACTGGAGCTACGATGAACGGAAAAAAACCATGAATATCCGCCGGCTTTCTTTACCAACCATGCTCGCTTTTGGTATAGGGCAAGCGGCAGAGGGATTTAAAAACCAGGCGTTTAATGTATTCCTACTTTTTTACTACCAACAGGTTGTAGGCATTCCCGGTTCCCTTGCTGGACTAGCGTTAGCCATCGCGCTAATTTTTGATGCTGTTTCTGATCCAGCAGCAGGGGTTATCAGCGACCGATTTAAAAGCAGATGGGGAAGACGCCATCCTTTTATGTTTTTCAGCGCTTTCCCATTGGTCATGACGTTTGTCGCGCTATTTAATCCTCCAAGTGGATTGAGTCAAACCCTTAGCTTTTGTTGGCTGACTACGTTTGCCGTACTCGTTCGAGGCTCCCTCACTTTTTTCTATGTTCCGCACCTTTCATTGGGCGCAGACATGGCCAGAGATTACCACCAGCGCTCTACTCTTTTTGCCCTTAGCTCCGTTTTTGCTATTACCGCAATGGCTGTTGTTTCTTTCGTCGGTTACCGTTATTTTTTCCCAACCACAGAGCTTTATAGTCCAGGTACACTTAACCCAGACGCTTACAGCACATTTTCTATGACGTTCGCAGCAGCCATGTTTCTGGTTATCATGGTGTGCTGCTTCGGTACTGCTCGAGAAATTCCCCATCTAAGGCAAAGTAATTCGGTCCGCCCATTTACCACTGAAAACATTATCGGCGATTTCGTAGCCGTGTTCAAAAACCGTTCATTTCGATTGATTTTTTTTGGCATGTTACTCACCACATTCACTATCGCTATCGAAGCTGTATTCAACCCATTTATGGGAGTACATTTTTGGGGTTTACCGACAGAGACTCTGGCGTTTGTCTCTCTTGGAACATTAGTGGGATTATGGATCGGTTTACCACTAGCGCCAATAATTACACGACGATTTGACAAGAAAAAAGCATTAGTCATTCCGGCTATATTTGTCATGGTCAACGCCAACGCTGCACTAGTATTACGACTATTGGATGTCGATTGGTTTCCAGACAATGACTCTCCTTGGATTTTTTGGATATATTTTTCTCGATACTTATTACAGGCAATATGTCTGCCGGTAATACTGGCTTCTTTTAACTCAATGTTCGCAGATATTGCTGATGAAGTTGAGCTGGAAACAGGCGAAAGACATGAAGGTGTTATATTTTCAGCTCGCTCTTTCGCCAATAAAACTGCGGGAGCCCTCGGTGCCATAGTTGGGGGTATTGCACTCGATGTCATTCAGTTTCCGTCTGGTGCAGTCGCCGGGACTGTGAATCCTGATGTCATATGGTGGTTAGGTGTTATAGAAGGCC